>CAOKJJ010000145.1 GCA_948468465.1 uncultured Eubacterium sp.
AAGCACAGCAAAACAAATGGAAAATATATAGAAGCATTGCAAGCAAGTATAAGCAGACAGATTTCAGGAAGAATCCTCTTTAATAAAGCGATTGCCAGTGTATGTTAATAAAATAGATTAGAAATTAAGGGGATAGTCTGCTCGTTGAAATCCCCAAGTAAAGTCACACTATCTAAATTTGTTTTCACAATTGACATGATAATGAAAGGGTTATATAATTCATTAAAAGTGTATGGAGGAAAACAGAATGAATTACAAAGGATTTTCGATAGTTTCATAAAAGAATATTCAGATTACAATGGCGATATTGATAATTTTAGTGAGTATATAGAAGTAAATTGGAAAAATTCGTTATCTGGAGAATATGAAGTAATTTGGGAGAGGTATATGAAAGATTTTTCTTTTTGGGAAGAGTATGAAGGTACGCCAGAGGGGAGTGGTCGCAGCGAAAAGATATGGCTGATCAATCCCGATACAGGACAAAAGGGCTTATTTAAATTTAAGAAAGATATTTCAACAACGGATCATGTTTCAGAATGTATAGCATACGATTTGGCGAATATTATTGGGATTCCATGCGCTAAATTTGAAGTCGGATTGTATAAAGGCAGAGAAGGCTCTATAAGTTACAGTATAGTTGATAATAAAGAGGAGACTCTTATTGAAGGAATTTATTGTATTAGTCTGCAATATGAACATTTTGATACTGAAACCTTAATGGATTCAAAAACGAAAGATAAATATTCTTTGGAAATGATTAAAAAAGCATTGGAGCCATTAGGGCTGTTTTATGATTTCTTGCCTGTTTGCATATTTGATTATCTGATAGGAAATTCAGACAGGCATCAGAGCAATTGGGCGTTAATCAGTAAAAATGGAAAAATGCAGTTAAGCCCATTATATGATAACAGTTCTTCTCTTTGTGCATATGTTACAGAACCGAAGATCAATCGGTATTTGGGAAATGATTTAATGTTATGGAAATCATTGGTTGATACGAAATCAAAGTCGATGATTCGGATTAGCTGCCAAGACACAAAGCAACCCACACACTTAGAGGTGATTAAATATATTTGTCAAAATTATTTTGAACAGACAGTAAACATTGTAAAGAAGATTGAAGAATTGCTGACAGAGGATGAGATTTGCATAATAATTGATAAGTATATGAAAATACTTTCAATGAAAAAGACAGATTTGATAAAAAAATATCTTTTATCAAAAGTACAGTTGTTGAAGGAAGTATATGGGGAGGCAAATTATGGGCCATAAAGATGATAAAGACTATCTGTATTTAATTTGGAAATCAGGACAATCCGGCCAGCAATACATTGTTGGTCAGTTAACGAGAAATAGTCACTATGAGTTTCGGTATTGCAGTGAGGTGAAAGCGGCAATTGAGGATGGATTTGCACCACTTCTTTGCTTTCCGGATCTGAATAAGCAATATGAAGATGAAAAACTCTTTTCAGTTTTTTCCAGTCGTTTACCGGATAGAAAAAGAAAAAACATTAAAGATATTTTAAAAAAGTATGAATTAGAAGATTATGATGAGTATGAATTGCTTAAAAGGAGTGGAGCGAGGCTTCCGATTGACAATTTAGCATTTATTGATCCAATTTTGGATGGGGAAAAAGACTTGACGAGAATTTTTTTCGTGGCAGGGGTCAGGCATTATTTGAATTGTGAAGGGGATGATTGCTCAAAGGCTATAGAGATTACAAGAGGGGATGAAGTTTATTTAAAAAAAGATTTGGAAAATATATATGATATAAATGCAGTGCAGGTGTTGGATAGTTCAGGAAAAATATTGGGTTATATCCCACGATATTATAGTAACAGTGTAGCTGGATTGCTGGAAACAAAGAAAAAAATTTCATGCCATATATATAATGTTGATAAAAATCAAAATTGCAATGAATGCATTAAGGTAATAATGGAAATCAGAAACAATTAAATTACTTTCGTTGTATAATAAATCTGACAATCAAGTAACAAAGAGAGCGGACTTGCCACCGCTCTTTTCTTTATGGAATAAGAAATTCTTCGATTTAATTACATAAAAAACTATCAAAAAGTGTACTTTTTGATAGTTTTTTCAAGATTATAGTTTAGCATATTCACTGATAAAAGTCTACATATTTTCACAATTTTATCCATTTTTCTGCAAAATTTCTCAGGAAACATCTTCTGTTTTTCCATTTCTGATTCAGATTTCGTTTTCGAAAACTTATTTTTTGGCAATTGAGGATTTTACCAAAAAGTACACTTTTTGACATTCAAAGATAAAAGTGGATTTATTAGCAAATAGTTGCCAATTGCATGCAGGAGGAGTGAAAATGAAATTATTTGGAACAAAAGAACCAACGGAAATGGACCGGGTGATGCAGAATATCCAACAGGCGGAAGGGGAAATACAGCAGAAGATTTTCCAGCTCGGCCAGGCATATTACAATGATCATAGAGCGAATGATTATGGCGATGAAAAGTATGCGCTGCTGATCGACCAGATCAATAAGCTGGATCAGAACCGAAAGGGGTTTTATAAAAACAAGCTGCGTTTGGAAGGGCAGATGATGTGTGAGAACTGCAGTGCGCTCATTCCATATGGCAGCACGTTTTGCAGTGTCTGCGGAAAAAGGGCGGATATAAGGCAGGATGCCGAACCGACTGGCGGTTTCGGGGTTGTGGCAGGCGACGCTTTGAACGGCGGCACTGCGGCTGGAATGGAGGCTGCGGCCGAATCGCATCCGGGTGCGGGAGCACGGACCTGTATGGACTGTGGGGCCGTCCTTGAGCCGGACAGTATGTTTTGCACATCCTGTGGAAAGAAAGTCGAGGAATAGCCGCAATATCATAAGGAAACGGTGAGAGACAACCGCCGATAAAAAACGGGAGGAGAATGAGCTATGTTTTGTAAAAATTGCGGAAGTACCGTTCAGGATGGGATCAGGTTCTGTCCGAAATGCGGAAAGGCGACGGCAGGCAGGGCGAGACGGAACGGCGCCGCATCCGGAGCCGGCAGGGAATTCGGGTATGCCGGAGTAGGAAGCGGCATGGAAAATTTCGGGTATACAGGCACGGGAAACGCTGCCGGAATGTCGGGAGCCGGTGGGGCGCGGGCAAAAGCGGCCGACGCAAACAAGCTGTTTATGATAGTGGCTGCTGTGATTGTGGTGGTTGTGGCCATGACGGTATTCTTTGCCGTCCGGCGTAACAATGCGGATAAAAATGCTTCAATTGTCGGCGAATGGGTGAGTACGAGCACGGTGGATATGGGAGGGCTGCTTGATGCGGTGCTGGAAGCAAATGGTATCTCCGGGATGGGTGCACAGATGATAAGATCAGCGCTTGACGCCTGGTATAACATAAACGATAATTTGGCCCTCGTTTTTTATGAAAGGGGCGATTTTGGGATTACGTTCGGCGGGGCCGGAGTTACCGTTTTAGATATGACTTATGAGCAGATGCCAAACGGAAAGCTAAACATGAATATTGGATTTAACGGTATATTAAAGCAGATCCCGATCAAGGGATTGTCTTTTAACGTAAAATGCAAGGTAAAGAAGGATACGATGACAATGGAAGTATTTGGCAGTGAACTTCAATTTCAGCGAAGGTAAGCAATGACTTTTGGGAGGTAAAAGATGCAGGATATTAATCAAATGCGTTTTGACAAATCGCCGCAGGACAAGCAGGCAAAGAAAAAAGCAGGAGGAAATACCACACGTATTCTGGCCGTGGCAGTAGTGGCTGCGTGCGTAATCATTGCAGTGCTTCTGGCGCTGTTAGCCGTGTCAAAAAAGCCCGGAAACGGTGATGGCCAGATGGCAGCGGACGGGAACCTGGATGGACAGGCGCAGACAGAAGAACAGTCCGAAACGGATGAAAGAGGAGTGCTTGAGATGTTAAGGCAGGTGATGCAGGGCAGCCTTAGCATGGCCGACATTCACTGGGAGAGGTACTATCCGGATGCGATTGCCGATGTGATTTATACGGCTATGGCGGAAGAGGATATGGATGACTTTGACCCTATGGGCGTGACAATGGAGATTTTGTCTGTATCCAAAATGGAGCAGGACGCCATAGGCACTTTGCAGGATATGGCATGGGAGTTTTTGGAGGATATTGGTGATGTGTCTGAGGAGCCTGCGTTTTCTGTGGAAGAAGGTTATCTGGCATTCTGTGCGTTTTCCAGGGAAGATGAAATGGAAACCGGTATTTTCCTGATTTTAAAGGTAGACGGCAGATATGGGTTCTATGGCGGATATGAGATGTAGTAAAAGGGGCTTAAAGCCAAAAGGAGCAGAACATGATTTGTAAAAAGTGTGGGGAACGGAATCCCAATGGTGCAAAGTACTGCAAAGGATGCGGTTCGCAGCTTATTTCGCCGGAAAAGGAAACGAAGGATGCGCACGGCGCTTCAAAAGGCCGGAAAAAATGGCCGGCAGCGCTGGCGGCAGCCGTGGCAGCGGCCGTTGTCGCAACGGGAACCACAGCGTCTGTATATAAAAACACATTTCGCAGACAGGCAAAAGAGTTTCAGGAACTTCAGCAGACCTATGCGCTGGGACAGTATGAAACGGAGTATGACAGGCTGAACCAGGAGGCGGAGACGGTACTTGGGGGAAACCATTTTTTTGATATTTCCGAAGTCAGGGCAGGCATGTCAGAGCTTGCGGACCGGATTATAGGCTGGAATGAGCAAAACGCGGAGAAGTTCGGGCAGCAGTATGCGCTCTTTCAAGAGCTGGAGAAAAAGGAAGTACTGGGAACCTACGAAAAAGAATACAAAGCTCTGCAAAAAGAAGCAGAGGGTTATTATGCGGCGTCAGATTATATCGGCATTGACAAAGTATTGGAGCCGATGCAGGAGCTTCGTACTTCTATTATAGATATGAATACAAAAGTGGCGGAATATAAAACCGTTTATGACGATACGGTAAAGGCCTTTCAGATGCTTTATCTGTCTAAGGACGAAAAGGACGATTATGAATCTTACCGTGCCGCGCTGGAGGACGCGCTGGGACAGTTTGATGTCAGTGCATGTGAAGCAGCGTCTGCTACATTCACCGGTTATCAGCAGAAAATAGAGCAGGATAATATCAAAGAAATTGAACATTTAAAAGATGATGTAAAAGCGTTTGATACCGAAGAGTTGTTTGATGTGGAAACGGATGAATTTGAAAAGCATGTAAAAGAAGCGCAAAATTCATACGGAGACAAGAATTATGCGAAAGCCTACAAGAATTACCTTGCCTGTAAAAAACAAATCGGCCTTGTGGAAAAATCTTATTCCTACAACGCTAATCTGGAGCAGGTAGACGTATCGGAATTTCCGGAAGTCAAATTATATTTATCCATTAAGGACTTTGCGACAGGCAGTTATGTCGATAACCTTGACCCGGATTCGTTCCGGCTGAGGGAAGCGTTATCCGGCGGCAAATACCGCAAGCCGGATATCCTATCGGCAGACAAAATGGATGGCAAGGAAAAGCTGAACATTGCCATGGTAGCGGACTGCAGTGCAAGCATGGGCTATAATTTTTCATATGGGCAGGATATTATGGAAGGTTTTTTGCAGAGCATGCAGACAGGAGCAGGGGATCAGGCGGCGCTGTATTCTTTTGCGGACTATGTGGACAGGGAGATGTATTTTACATCTGATACGGATGCGTTAAGCGATGCGATTTACGATATGGAAATGGGGAATATGACGGCGCTTTATGACGCGCTCGTATATGCACTGAGCGAGATTGTGGTGCAGGACGGTGCAAAATGCGTGATTGCGTTTACGGACGGGATGGAAAATTACAGCACATCCACCAAGGAATTTGTAATCCGAAAAGCGAATGAGAACCACGTCCCTATTTATCTGATCGGCATTGGGGGATCGGTGGATGATGCGGCGCTGCGTGACATTGCGGAAAGCACAGGGGGATTTTACGCGAATATTGATGATATCAGCTACATGGAGGATATCTATGACCAGATTTATCGAGATCAGAAGTCTATGTACGTAGTCCGGTATCGTACCGATGAAAAGGAATCCACGGATGTTGGACGCTCCGTTTATGTCAGCTATCAGGATGAAACATACGCAATCCGTATGCAGGACGAATACACGCCGTCCGAATATAAGATCCAGGGATTTATCTTTTATGACAGTGACAGCCGCTATCTGACGGAAGAAGAGCTGGATCGTCTGACCGAGGTTGAGGTGCTGATCGCGCTGAACGAGATTTACGCGCGCAGGGGCTACATCTTTTCCACGAACCAGGCGCTGATCAGCCACTTTAACAGCTGCAGCTGGTACAACGGTACGGAGGGGGATATGCTAAAAGTTGCGGGGACGTTTAATGAATATGAAACAAAAAATGTAGATCTGCTTGTCAACTATGAATGCAAGCATGGTTTAAATAACAGAAAGAAATAGGTGACAGAAATAGAATCAGGATCAGTCAGAGAAAAACGCAGAAAGCGTGATACGATGCACAGACATAAAAGAAAACGGTATGTGTGGCTGGCACTGATTTGCGGACTGCTGTGCATAGCGTCTGCGTGCGGAAAGAAAAAAAGTACGCAGCAGGAGTTTGTAACGGCAGGGCAAAGCAGCGCACGGGATGACCGTTCGGGAACGGAGGATGTTACGCAGGCACCAGAGCCGCAGGAGGATATCACGCCGGCGCCGGGGCCGCAGGAAGATGCCTTGCTGCGGCCAAAAGTGCAGAAAAATGCCGTACAGCTGCCGGAAGAAGATTTTAAAGAAAAAAGATATACAAGTGCAAACGTATATATGCGTGCTGAGCCATCCCGTGAAGCGCAGGATCTTGCTTTGCTGCAAAAAGGGAGCGTTGTATATCAGAGTGTACAGGTAGATGAATGGAGCCATGTGAAGGATCAGGCAGGTCATGAAGGATATGTATATTCGAAATATCTGACCGACAAAAAGCCGGTAAAAGCACAGAACAAGAAAAAAACTCCAAAAATCGAAAAAAATGAAAAAAGTGAAAACACCGAAGCTTCTGATGCAAACAGAAATGTAAATGCAAATGGAAAACGTATCGTCATAGATGCGGGCCACCAGGAGCATGCAAACGGCGCGTTAGAACCGCTGGGGCCGGGCTCAAGCGAGATGAAAGCGAAAGTAACCGGCGGAACGAGCGGGGTATCTACCGGAATGGCCGAATACCAGTTAAACCTGGATGTGTCGAAAAAACTGCGGGATGAACTGGAAAAGCGGGGATATGAGGTCCTTATGATAAGGGAAACCAATGATGTGGACATCAGCAATAAGGAACGGGCGGAGGCCGCGAACAATGCAGGCGCAGACGCGTTTGTCCGCATTCATGCGAATGGCTCCGAGAACAGTTCTGCATCCGGCATGATGACGATCTGCCAGACCGAATCAAATCCCTACAATGGACAGCTGTATGAGCAAAGCAGAAAGCTGTCTGAGTATATTTTAGACTGTGCGGCAGCGCAGACAGGGGCTGAGAAGGAATACGTCTGGGAAACGGACAGCATGAGCGGGATTAACTGGTGCCAGGTTCCCGTGACAATTTTTGAAATGGGGTATCTGTCAAATCCGCAGGAAGATGAACGCCTGTCTCAGAGCGGTTATCAGGATCAGATTGCCCGCGGGATCGCGGATGGGATTGACCGGTTTTTTGCGCAGCCTTGAAGTTTTAAAGACACCGGAAAGAATGAAAAATAAGGAAGAAAAAAGAAATAGAAAGAAAAAGGAAGAGATGGAGCAGTGAAAGAGTATGAATATTAGAAAAAGTTTACGAAAAGCAGTCAGTTTTTTGCTTGTACTGTGTAGCATGATTGGTATGATGGAAACAGGAAGGCTGTGTGCGCAGGCGGCAGTCAGTGAAAAAGCTCTGTATCTGGAATATCTGGCGAAGAAAGAAGCAAGCATTGAGAAAGAATTGATCGGAACAATGTTTGAGGACCATCAAGGGTCGGTTATACCAGGGTATAAGATTATGGATATCAATATGGATGGAAAGAAGGAATTAATCTACGAACTTTCGGCAGGAGGGGCCAAGGGGGAAGGGGTAGTCTGCAGTATCAGGAACGGAAAAGTAAAGGAGCTGGAGACATTTGGCGGAAGCCCGCAGTTTTTTACCGTGAAAGGTTCCCAAAAACAGCTTGTAGTCGGAGCATCTTACGGCGCTTTGAATTATGGATATGAAGTATTTTTGGCATCCGCGGACAGTTTAAAGAAAAAGGCTGACTATCAAATATCATATATTGACTACGGCGCCGAGATGTTCGTACAGAAAAATGGGAAAGAAATATCCGCGGCATCTTTTCAAAAATGGCTGGATAAGCTAAAAAAGATCAAATTGGATGATTATAAGACTGCAAAAAAAACACAGACTGTCAGCAGCGAAAAAGAAATCTATTTGAAATATTTGGCGAAGGAGAAGAAAAGATTACTGAAGAAATATTACAACACGAACACAGATAAGAGTTTACCCGATTATCTTGTCAGCTATAAGATCATAGATTTAAACGGTGATGGCAAAAAAGAATTGGTCTATACGTTTACGGAAACAATAAATGTGATGCGTCACGAATTAGGTCGCATCTGTACGATACAAAATGGAAAAGTGAAGCAGTTGTGGGAAGATGAGGATCGTTATGTTACATTTTTTACATTAAAAGGCTCTAAGTCAAAAATTGTTGTGGAATATCAAGGGTCAGCCACGCAACGCTTTAAAGTATATCGTGTTGTCTCAGATAAGTTGAAAGAGATTGATTCATTTCATAAGCGCCCTTTCCTGGATCCAGACACGCAGCTGGTAGATTATGGTTATTATAGAGACACGCAAGAGAAGTGGATCAAAGATCCTTTTGGAAAATATAATCAAGATTTGCAACAGATAGAGCTCAAAACTTTATAGACACCGGAAGAAGTCTGATGGAGACGGAATGGTCTGGAAGGAGGTGATTTTTTGCTTAAGGAGATACAAATGTCACTGCAAATATCAGAAGAACTGCTGGACAGCCTGAACAGACTGTTAAAAGACACTGACGCGAAAGAAGAAAAGGAGATCGTAAAAAAATTTCTGCAAAAATCGTCGGAGGTCTTTCGGTTTGTTGTAATCGGGGCTTCCGCAGTCGGAAAGACTTCTCTGCTGCAGACATTATTCGGAAACGAAGTGATCGCGGATATCCGTCCGACGAAGCAGATCTGTGAATACCGTTACGGGGAGCAGGCGGGAGAGTTTCTGACCGATGCGGATACGGTTCGGTATTTTCTTCCGACCGCGGCGCTTCGTGGGATTTCCGTCGTGGATTTGCCGGGCGCTGAATGGATGGAGACGGCCGGACGCAGAGAAGCGGTTCAGGATCAGATTTTAAAAAGCGATGTGCGGATTGCTGTATTTTCGAGTGACGCGCTGTCCGCTGCAGGCGTCTGGGATTTGCTGGAACGGACGGAAACGAAAAAAACCGTATTTGTGATCACAAATGCCAAGCAGCAGCTGGAGCAGCAAAGGGAGGAAGGAAAAAGAAAATTAAGCAGATACGGGGCGGAAGCGGGCATTCAGGCGGAGATTTTCTATGCGGACTGCCCGGAACCATTGCTGGATTATATCCATAAGCGGCTGATCGGCGACGATCCCGGTCTGCGTAAGCAGCGCGAAAATATACTTGGCCTGCATACAATGCTTGCGAATCTGACACGGTCTTTTTCGCTGCGCAAACAGCAATACGAAGCGGATCTGGCCGTTGTAGAGCGGATTGACCAGGAGATGGAGGTCTTTTTTCGAAACAGCGGGGAGCTTACGGAAGCTTTGAAAAAAAATCTGGTCGGTGAAATCGAACGGGAAATTCAGGCGTACGAAAATGAGATTATCGCAAGGCTGGAACCGGAAAAGATTCGGGAACGTTTTCCGGCCGGCTATAAGGATTTTGAAAATTATCTGAATCTGGTAAACGAAAGCTATTACGAACGGATGACGGAGCAGGTGAATCAAAAGATGCAAAACAGCGTGCAGGAATATTTATCCGGACTGGAGCAGGTATTTGACAGGGCGACTGGATATTTTCGAAAACGCGCGTCTCTGCTGGCATTTGAGGACCAGTTTTATGGCTCTCTTTCTCAAAGCAGGCAGTTTGTGATAGCAAAGACAGAGACGGGCCTGCAGGAAACGAAAGAATATTATCATGTATTATCGGATGCATCCCAGGAGCTTTTTTTTAAATTGTGGGCGGCAAGAGAAAAGTATGACCATAAAGTAGCGGTAGCCGGAAGGATAGGAGCGGTGGCAGGCGCGTCTGTGGCGACCGGTGGTTTGGGCCTGGCAGCTGCGACGGTCGGATCCGCCCTGTCGAAAAAGGCTGGCGCAAAAGTTGCTGCTATTGGGATTTCCAAGGCCGCGACGATTGCTACGCGGATTGGAGCAATAGCATCAGCGGGTACGGCTTCGGTTGTTACGGCAGCGGCCCTGGTTTTATGGCCGGTTGTCGCACTGGCAGGCGCGGCGGCGATTTCGAAAATGGCAAAGAAGCTTGCTTCGGCACAGGGAATGGAACAAATGCGAAAATGCGTAGAGGAAGCGGTGGAGGAATTCCACCAGGAGGTTATGCGTACGAAGCGGCAGATGCTGACGCAGATTCCGGAAACGGTTGACGCGATTTTTCAAAGAGAGCGCACGTCTGCGGATCAGACGTTTTCTGATTTCCGCAGATCTGTTCACATTGACGGCAAAAACATTCCGGCTTTGGAAGAAAAGCTGACACAGGCGCAGGCGCTGATGGAGCGGATTGCGAAAATGGAGGCTGGAAGCGGTAAGGAAAAGGAGAGGTTACCGGAACATGGATGAACAAATAAGAATCAGGCTGCTGGAGCTGCTCGATCAGCTTTCCGCTCTGGCAGCGGAAACGGGCATGAAGCGCAGGATTACGGATGCTTTGCAGGAATTGAAAGAATGGACGGATGCAGAGGAAATGACGCCGCCTGTCTGGGAACGGATTCTTCGGCAGGCGGAAGAAACGATTCAGTCAATGGAACGGCAGATTTTGGGCGAACCGCTGCAGGCGGAGGGATACGGCGGCGACATAGCGTCGCCGCAAGAGGTGCGCCAGCGGGTGACGGAGCTTTGGAACCAGAGCAATGTGGCAAATATTCGGGCAGGCAAAGGGTACGAGCAAAGAGCAAAGCAGTTTTGCCGGCAGCTCGAACACGATATGTACGACTGGAGCGATCCGGCAGTAAATAAAGAGCTTTTGAAAAACGGTTCCAATTGGGACACGCATTGTATCCGTGCGCAGCAGGAATACGATCATAGAATGACGCAGGATGCGGAGCGCTATATTGATGAAATGACCGCTCAGTATATACAGGCCATGAACCGGATCCGGGAACTGACCGCGGCTGTAAACGGCGGCCAGAATTCCCTGTCGGGCAAGGATTTTTATAAAAAGTGGGACAGCAGGCTGCAGGATTGGGTGAGCGATCTGAAAAGGCAGCAAAAACAGGCCACAGCCGGGGGAGCGCCGCTTCGGGAATTTGGAAATGCGCAAAGCGGCAGGCTGCAGATGATGATAAAAAAAATGAAACAGAGCCAGCTGCTGCTGATTGCAGGTCCGATAGCGCTGGTTATTTTATTGGCGGTCGTGCCGCGTCTGTTCGGTGTGGTGCGGATGCTGTTTACGAACCCGGATGAAATCGTATATTCAGCATTGGAGTCCGCGGCGGAGAACGCTTTCACAGATGCGTTGGAGGATGCCGTCGGTGTATCAACGGCAGGCCTTTCCATAGCGTTTGCTATCTTAAAGGGGGCTTTTTTGGTTGTAGGAGCCGCGTTGTATGTGCTATGGATGCTGCTCGTAAAAAAACTGTGCAGCAAGAGGCTGGCGACGGAAATGAAAACATATCTGACGCAGCAGGTTCGCTCGTTTTGGAACAGCAATCCGCTGGAGCAGAAAGCGTGCCGATGCTTTGCCACGGCAAGGGAGCATACGATGCTCTTTTTTCATAAACAAATGGAAACGTTATTCGGCTCTGCGTTTATGGCCGCAGAGGAGCATACGCCGGCGGGGAAAATAAAATCATTGCGAATGAAGTGGAATCAAATAAAAAATGAGGGGTAAGGATATGGGCAGAGGATTACCAATTTCCATTCCCAATATCGTAGGCGGTCAGGGGCTTAAGAAAAGTCTGGAGGAAAAGCAGCAGGAGAAAAACCGCATTTTCAGTTATATCGGAATGGAAGTATACGATCTGTGCCGGGAAGGAAAGCTTTCGGTTCCACAGATCGACATTTATTTTGAAAAGATGCAGGCGCTGGAGCAGGAGATTGCCGATCTGGAAGCGAAGCTTAACGGGACAAAGCAGAAAATTCAGTTTGGAAGCAGATGCGCCTGCGGCTGCCATTTAAAACCTGGAGCGAAATTTTGCCCACAGTGCGGCGCGCCTGTGGCAGCGGAGGCACAGGTGTGCGCCTGTGGCAGTAAGATTGAAAAAGGCGTCCGGTTTTGCCAGAACTGCGGAAAAAAGGCGCCGGAGCCTGGCAGCCGGCTTGCCGTCGAAGAAACGGGGCAGCCGCCCTGGCAGCAGCAGCCGGAAATGGATGCGCCGGCCGGGCAACGGGAATGTATCTGCGGCGCTGTCGTTTTGGCTGGACAGACAATGTGTATGGAATGCGGCAGGATTGTTGCGGAATCGTGAAATCTATCAGAAATAAAACATACGACAGCGAAGTACAGTCTACAATAGATGGAGTGGCAGCTTCGATTCAGGAACTGCTGCAAAAGCGCGCGCTTGATTTTTAGAACGAGTGCGGGCCATTGCAGGATTATTCAGTTAAAAATTTCCAGGCCCAGTACGATACGGAAGGCAGCGAATGGATTCAGGACTATAACAAGTTTAATTTCGCTGTGGAAAAACTGGCGAAATATATCCCTGGAGGTCTGTTTTTCAGCATGATTGCGGCAGGGACGATTGACAATAACGACCAGTATTACCAGAACATGGTGGCAATGAGCGATGCGATCAGCGATGCCTGCAAATTTATTACGCGGACGGCGAACCGTTTTACGCAGGCGGCAGATATTTATATGACGGCATCGTATTAAACCCAGATGAAGATACGGACGGAGTGGTTCTGCGGGAAGAAGCGTTATGGATGGCAAACCTTCCAAAGAACATGGATTATCAGAAAGAATTTTATGAACATGGGCAGAGATATTCTGCGGCGGTTGGGAGTTGGGATTAATAGGGAATACTCTGGCATATTGATATATGTCGGAGTTTTCTTATGTAAGTATA
>CAOKJJ010000146.1 GCA_948468465.1 uncultured Eubacterium sp.
TCCGCACCCTGCTTCCGTAGGTTTCGATAAGCAGCGCCGTAATATCCCTTGCATAGTTCGTGCGGTTATCTACCATTGTCAACAAAATACCCTCAATCTCCAGCTTCGGGTTGATCTGCCGCTTTACCTTGCCTATGGTCTTGATAAGCTGCTCCAATCCTTTCACGGGCAGGTATGCCGCCTGAACCGGAATGAGTATGCTGTCGGCGCAGGCAAAGGCATTTATGGTAATCATTCCAAGCGAGGGCATACAGTCGATCAGAATATAATCGTATCCATCTTTTACCCTCTCCACATAAGAGCGCAGCATGATCTCCCGGCTCATCACATTCACAAGGGAAACCTCCAGACCGGACAGCTCAATGTTCCCCGGCATCAAGTCAATGCCTTCCTCATGCTTTAAGATACCGTAATTTGGTTCCATTTCTTCATCATTGATCACCTTTTCCAATACGTTCGCAAGAGTAACATCCAGCTTGTCCGGCTCCGTGAAGCCCAGGCTTGCGGTCAAGCTACCCTGCGCATCCGCATCAATCACTAAAACTTTCTTTCCCTGTTTCGCAAGCCCGATCCCCAGGCTGCTCGTTGTGGTGGTCTTGCCGACCCCGCCTTTCTGGTTTGCTATCGCTATCACTTTACACATGGTTTTATTCCTCCGTTTAGTTAGATTTTTCTTTGATGTTGGCTTTCTGCACTTCCACATAAGCCCGGTAATACCTGTTTGTACCCTTGTTCCGGTACAGCTCGGAAACTTCCGTCACAGCCACTTTGGGCTGTCTTTGCAGAATCTTCTCGAACCACTTAATATCATTCTTCGTTCCCATCAGTCGAATTTTCAGCACGTTTCCTCTCCATTTCTGCAAGGATCTCCTCAATAGACCGCTGTTTCTGGCAGTATTCCGGGTAACGGAGCTTGATGCCCTGCCAGAAGTACATCGCATAGCCGCAGCAGAAAATATCGCTTACGGAATATCCCCTGCACTCGCCTATCTGCTCGTCCTTGCGCTTATAATCATCAATGCTTGGCGTTCCGTCCGTGTAAAGGTTAAAGGCAAGCCTTACCACCCGGACACTGCCGCTTGTCTGCCAGCCCTGGTGCAGGCACTCCGGCTTGATGAATCCGGACTTAATATCATAAATCTGGCTGAAATGGTTCCTCGTATCCTCTGAAATACCGAGAATGTAGATCAAAGCCTTGTGATAGCAGTCCTGATACCTCGCCTGTTCCAGTTTCTCATAATAGAATCTTTCATGTTCCTCGTTTGCAAAAACCATGTGTGTGTTGTTGGCGCTCTGCGCCTCTGCTCTTAACGCTGTGTTGTTCATGTGTGAACCTCCTTAAATTATTTTTTGCATATAAAAAGGACTAAGTCCTTTAAAGCCATAGCTTTTAGGATTTAGTCCTAATCGAGAGAATGTATCTTTTTCAGATACACGAAAGGGAAGCCAAAGCCTCCCTTTCGATAATTATATATAGATTTTGCAAATAATATCTTTAAATCGGTTCGCCTTTGTATACTCGGAATGATGTTTCATGTACTCCTGCACATCTTTCCTTGTAATAACAAGCGTTGTGAAGTAAAAATATTTGCGTTCCTCTATTTTCCTACATTGGCAATCGCCGCCTGCGCCGCCGCCAATCTGGCAATCGGAACACGGAACGGTGAACAGGATACATAATCCAGCCCAATCTTATGGCAGAACTCAACCGAAGAAGGATCTCCGCCATGTTCTCCGCAGATACCTACATGCAGCTTGTTATTCACTGGCTTGCCAAGCTTAATCGCTGTTTCCATCAGCTTGCCGACACCTGTCTGATCCAGTTTTGCAAATGGATCATTTTCAAAAATCTTAGCGTCATAGTAAGCATCCAGGAACTTACCGGAGTCATCACGGGAGAACCCGAATGTCATCTGTGTTAAGTCGTTGGTGCCGAAGCAGAAGAAATCAGCTTCTGTTGCGATCTCGTCAGCGGTAAGGGCTGCTCTTGGGATTTCAATCATGGTACCTACTTCATATTCTAATTTTACGCCTGCTGCCGCAATTTCAGCGTCTGCTGTTTCTACAACGACTTTCTTTACGTTCTTTAACTCTTTGATGTCGCAGATTAACGGAATCATGATTTCCGGTTTTACAGTCCAGTCAGCATGTGCTTTCTGTACGTTGATTGCAGCGCGGATGACAGCTTTTGTCTGCATCTTTGCGATTTCCGGATAAGTTACCGCAAGACGGCAGCCGCGATGGCCCATCATTGGGTTGAACTCATGCAGAGAGTCAATTAAAGTCTTGATCTCGTCTACGGATTTGTTCTGTGCTTTTGCAAGTTTTTCGATATCTTCTTCTTCAGTAGGAACGAACTCATGCAGAGGCGGATCCAGGAAACGGATGGTTACCGGGCATCCTTCCAAAGCTTCGTATAATTTTTCGAAATCTCCCTGCTGATACGGAAGGATCTTATCAAGTGCTGCTTCTCTTTCTTCTACAGTATCTGCACAGATCATTTCACGGAATGCTGCGATTCTGTCTTCTTCGAAGAACATATGCTCTGTACGGCAAAGGCCGATGCCTTCTGCGCCGAGCTCGCGGGCTTTCTTTGCGTCTGCTGGTGTATCTGCGTTTGTACGTACTTTTAATCTTCTGTATTTATCCGCCCAATCCATAATTCTGCCGAATTCGCCGGCAATTGTAGCGTCTACGGTCTTAATTTCACCGTCGTAAATATTTCCGGTAGAACCGTCGATGGAGATAAAATCTCCTTCATGGTATTCTTTGCCGGCAAGTGTAAATCTCTTGTTTTCTTCATCCATGGCAATGTCGCCGCATCCGGATACACAGCAGGTACCCATGCCGCGTGCAACTACGGCTGCGTGAGATGTCATACCGCCGCGAACTGTTAAGATACCTTGAGATGCTTTCATGCCTGTGATGTCCTCAGGAGATGTCTCCAGACGTACAAGCACGACTTTTTCCCCTCTGTCATGCCATTCTACCGCATCTTCCGCGGAGAATACGATTTTGCCGCAGGCAGCGCCAGGAGATGCGCCAAGGCCTTTGCCTACCGGAGTTGCAGCCTTGATGGCAGCAGCGTCGAACTGCGGATGCAGTAAGGTATCCAGGTTACGAGGATCAATCATTGCCACTGCTTCTTCTTCTGTTCTCATGCCTTCGTCTACAAGGTCGCATGCGATCTTTAAAGCAGCCTGTGCGGTTCTCTTGCCGTTTCTTGTCTGAAGCATGTACAGTTTTTTGTTTTCAACTGTAAATTCCATATCCTGCATGTCTCTGTAGTGGTCTTCCAGCTTTTTGCATACAGCGGTAAATTCTTTGAATGCTTCCGGGAATTCCTCTTCCATTTTAGCGATCGGCATTGGTGTACGTACGCCTGCAACTACGTCTTCGCCCTGTGCGTTTACAAGGAATTCACCCATCAGTTTTCTTTCGCCTGTTGCCGGGTCACGCGTAAATGCAACGCCTGTACCGCAGTCGTCGCCCATGTTGCCAAATGCCATAGACTGTACGTTTACAGCAGTACCCCAGGAATAAGGAATGTCGTTGTCACGACGGTATACGTTTGCACGAGGGTTGTCCCAGGAACGGAATACAGCCTTGATCGCGCCCATCAGCTGTTCCTTCGGATCATCCGGGAAGTCAGAGCCGATTTTTGATTTGTATTCATTTTTGAACTGTGTAGCTAATTCTTTTAAGTCGTCCGCGGTCAGGTCTACGTCATAAGTAACGCCTTTTTTCTCTTTCATTTCATCAATGAGCTGTTCGAAGTATTTTTTGCCAACTTCCATAACAACGTCAGAGTACATCTGGATAAATCTGCGGTAGCAGTCCCATGCCCAGCGCGCGTTGCCGGATTTTTCAGCGATAACTTCCACAACTGTCTCATTCAGGCCCAGGTTTAAGATCGTGTCCATCATACCAGGCATAGAAGCTCTGGCACCGGAACGTACGGATACAAGAAGCGGATTTTCTTTGTCACCGAATTTCTTGCCGGTGATCTCTTCCATCTTTACAATGTACTCATTGATCTGACCCTGAATTTCTTCGTTGATCTCACGGCCGTCTTCATAATACTGTGTACATGCTTCCGTTGTGATGGTAAAGCCCTGCGGAACCGGAAGTCCGAGGTTTGTCATCTCTGCCAGGTTTGCACCTTTGCCGCCAAGCAGCTCACGCATGTCTGCTTTTCCTTCGCTGAACAAATATACCCATTTGTTTGCCATTTGCTAATTCCTCCTAAATAATACTTTAGTTGATTATTTTTTTGTGAATTTTATACAGACAGGCTTGTCCGAATTCCATTCACATTGTTAACTTTATCTGCGCGGTTCTATACGCACACATCTATTTTAACATATTTTTCCACATACGCAACAACTTTTTTCCAAAATATATCGGAAAATCGTATCAAAAATCAAATTTATCTGCAAAATATGCGTCCAGATCATCAATCGCGACACGCTCCTGCTCCATGGAATCGCGGAAACGGACCGTAACCGCATGGTCCTGTTCGGAATCAAAGTCGTAAGTAACACAGAACGGTGTGCCAATCTCATCCTGGCGGCGGTATCTTTTGCCGATATTGCCGCGGTCGTCAAATTCGCAGTTATATTTTTTTGACAGTTTGGCAAACACTTGTTCCGCTCCTTCATTCAGCTTCTTGGACAGCGGCAGCACGCCGATTTTAACCGGGGCAAGCGCCGGATGGAAATGAAGCACGGTGCGCATATCCGGCTTTTCTTCTGTTCCGATATTTTCCTCATCATAAGCCGCGCATAAAAACGCGAGTACCACACGGTCTGCACCGAGCGATGGTTCAATGACGTATGGCACATACTTTTCATTTTTCGTATCGTCAAAATAAGAAAGATCCTGTCCGGACGTATTTTGATGCTGTGTCAGGTCATAATCTGTCCGGTCTGCAATGCCCCACAGCTCGCCCCAGCCAAATGGGAACAAAAATTCAAAGTCCGTCGTTGCTTTGCTGTAAAACGCCAGTTCCGCCGGATCATGGTCTCTTAACCGCAGCTCTTCTTCTTTCATTCCCAGGCTTAACAGCCAGTCGCGGCAGAAGCTGCGCCAATAATTAAACCATTCCAGATCAGTGCCTGGTTCGCAGAAAAATTCCAGCTCCATCTGCTCAAACTCTCTCGTACGGAACGTAAAATTGCCTGGCGTAATTTCATTTCGGAAAGATTTTCCGATCTGAGCGATGCCAAACGGTATTTTCTTTCTGGATGTCCGCTGGACGTTTTTAAAATTCACAAAAATGCCCTGTGCCGTTTCCGGCCTTAAGTATACCGTATTCTTGGCATCCTCGGTAACACCCTGAAAGGTCTTAAACATCAGGTTAAACTGACGGATATCTGTAAAATTGTGTTTCCCGCAGCTTGGGCAGGTTACCTGATGCTCTTCGATAAAGCTTACCATTGCTTCATTCGACCAGCCGTCCACGCTTTCTTCCAGCGTAATGTCATGCTCTGCGGCATAATCTTCAATAATTTTATCTGCGCGGAATCTTTCGTGACATTCCTTACAGTCCATTAACGGATCGGAAAAACCTCCGAGATGGCCGGAAGCTACCCACGTCTGCGGATTCATTAAAATCGCGCAGTCCACTCCGACGTTATATGAATTTTCCTGCACAAATTTCTGCCACCACGCCTTTTTTACGTTGTTTTTCAGCTCCACGCCAAGATTGCCATAGTCCCATGTATTTGCCAGGCCGCCGTAAATCTCTGAGCCTGGATATACAAAACCTCTGGCTTTTGCCAATGCGACAATCTTTTCCATTGATTTTTCCATTCCTTTTTCCTCCCTATTTTTATTTCTGGAATTATTTATACAAAATATAAGCCGGCTGCGCATTCGCGTCTTCGACATCATAATGCACCCGTACCGTATTTTTACCGGATACTTCCGCGTTTCCTAAAGATACGCACTGTATTTCCCCGTCTATCCGTACAACCGTCTCTTCACCGATCACCACTACTTTGACCTCTTCATCTTCCAGCAGTTCTTTGACATCCATGCTGCCGGCCGCACTGCCCTCTTCCACCTTCACAAAGTCCTGGTCAAACGCATAGCCTTCCTGCTGCGCCTGGGACACATTTCCCGCAAACATTTCAACTTCATTAAACAGCGCATAGTCAATATAGGTTGCATAATTCAAATATAGCTGTGCCGTAACGCCTTCTTCTTTTGACGATTCGGTCTGAAACTTCTGAAGCTCCAGGCTTCCGTCTCCATTCGATTCCACATAACTTTCAATGGACTCCGTAATATACGCTTCCAGTTCTTCCTCATCATAATAATCTTCATTAAAATCCTCGATATCAGCGCCGATTACGTTTCCGTCTTTCGTAATATAAACCGTACTCTCATCAGCTTCAAATGAAGTCCCACAGGCCGTGGTCATGCCGGCTGCCGCCAAAACAAGCAGCGCTGCATACAGCTTCCGTCTCATAGCTATTGCCTCCTCTGTTGTTCTATACAGTTCGTTTTATCATCTGCCCGCGCATATCCATATTCGCGCATGGATTATTCTAACAGAAAAAATTCATTATGACAACCTTTACTTTTTATTGATGAATGCCAAGCATTTCTTCAGATTTAAATTTGTGGTCCAGATACTGCTTTATGTATCCTGCTACAATCTCCTCCAGCTGTCCGAGCACTTGTTCGGATAACATAAATGTATACAGCTTTTGATAAGGCGCCGTCATAATATACTGCAGTGCGTACAGCGTCGAGGCGTCTAAGGGCACTGCATATTCTCCTTTTAAACAGTCGGGGCAGAGCGCTCCGTGGCATTTGATGGAAAAATAATACAGTTCCTGCTTTCTGCCGCACTTTGCACACGAAAATACATCCGGATATTCTCCGGACAGCACAAGGACGCGCAGTTCATAAATTCTGCGTACAAGACGTTTGTCAAGCGCAGGCTTTAGCAAAGCTTTTAATGTCACATACAATAAATTCAAAAAATCCGTTCCGTCCATATTTTCCTGTGTATAATAGGACGCCATTTCCAAAAAGTAAAAGCCATAGTATGCCGCGTCCGGCTCCTGCGTAAGCTCCCTGAAATAATGAGAGATGGAAACCTTAGCCACATTATAAGAGCTTTTTCCTTCATATACTTCAAAACTTCCGAAAGAAAAGGGATTCGACGCAGCCAGAAACGCACTGTTCGGACGTCTGGCGCCGCGTACAAACGCTGCGATCTTTCCTCTTTCCTTTGTCAGAATCTGAATTCTTTTGTCATAATCACCGACAGGCATTGCCGACAGCACCATGCCTGTCAGTTCGATCGTCTGTCTCATCTGTCCATGCCGCAGCGGCTGGCGGCTGCCCGCCGCGGTACTCCTGTTCCCGGTATTTCAAATAATCACTGACCCTGCCGCTTAGGGCAAACTCCTTCCAGCAATCCCTTGTCATATGCATCCCCTCACAGTTTATTTGCCTACAGTTCAAAAAACATGAAACTGTTACAATAGCTTCTGTATTAGGTTCCGCATATTTCAGATTTCTGATACAAGATAAAATCTGCCAGTTTTCCATATATTGGCAGTTTTACGGCAGCCGTCCGCCGGATTTATCCATCCAGTTCCCTGTAGCCAAAATTTTTCAGCATCGTATCACTGTCCCGCCAGTTCTTTCTGACTTTCACCCAAAGCTTCAGATTGACTTTTTGTTCCAATAGCTTTTCAATTTCGAATCTCGCATTGGAGCCGATTTTTTTAAGCATGACTCCGTTTTTGCCAATAATAATGCCTTTGTGCGAGTCCCGCTCACAGACAATGACTGCCTCAATGTCCATAAGCGATTTTCCCCTGCGCGGCTTCATGCGTTCAATCGTAACAGCAATGCCATGCGGCACTTCCTCCTCTAAGGCATGCAGCGCTTTTTCCCGTACAATCTCCGCCACAATTTGCCTTTGCGGCTGATCGGTGACCGTATCCTCATCATAAAACATCGGCCCATACGGCAGATATTGGAAAATCATATTTATGACCTCTGATACGTTCTCCCCGCGCAGCGCGGAGACAGGGATAATTTCGTCAAATTCATATATTTTCCGGTACGTGTCAATAAAATGCAGCAGCTCTTCTTTTCTGGCAACCGTGTCTATTTTATTGATCACAAGAATGACCGGCGCCTGTGTCTTTTGCAGGATTTCAGCAATATGCCTCTCTCCTGCCCCTACAAAGTCTGTCGGTTCCACGAGCCATAAAATCACATCCACATCCTGCAGCGTATGCTCCGCCGTATTTACCATATATTCGCCCAGTTTATTTTTCGCCTTATGAATGCCCGGCGTATCCAAAAATACAATCTGTCCCCGGCCTGTTTCCGTGTAAACGGTCTGAATACGGTTTCGCGTCGTCTGCGGCTTGTTTGACGTAATCGCGATTTTCTGGCCGATGATCTGATTCATCAGCGTAGACTTTCCGACATTCGGCCTGCCGATAATTGTCACAAAGCCTGACTTAAATGCCGGACCGCTGTTTGCTGTGCTGTTGTCCATGGTACCCCTTTCTATATTTTCCGTCGTAAATCACAAAAGTTAAAATAAGTCTTCCAGTTTTAAAAACAGGTCGGCTTCTTTTTCCAGCATCGTCTCATTTCCGATGACACAGATATTTTGTTCCGCCAATACAGAAGCAATTAACGGCTCCAGCGCACGGATGTCCTCTGGCGCTGCGTGAAGCACCTCATCCCTTTCTTTTTGAAAATCCGCCTGTGATAAATGTGAAAAATATGCCATCATGGAACGGGCGCCTTTTGCCTGCGGATTCAGCGGCGTATCCAGCGCACTGACCGTCCCGATCATATATTTTGTCATATCCCTCTCACTTGCGTCAAAATGTTTCAGATAATCTGTGATTCCTTCAAATACTTCATTTGATTTGCGCAGATTCGGATCCCGATACGTAGAAAAATACGTATCCCCGTTTCTGCCGAATCCGCTCATACAGCCGTAAGCGCCGCCTTTTACACGGATATTCAGCCATAAATAGTCATAATTTAAAATGACTTTTAATATACGAAGCGCGCCCGTATAAGCAAATCCATGATCGCGGAAATTACCGGCTCTGGATACATACTGTACCCTGGCCGCATTTTTAAAGCCTTCGTTTTTCTTCTCACAGCTTAACTTCCCATCATCTGCTTCAGCCTTCTGTGTAAACAATGCGGACCGAAACGCGGCAATCTCCTTAGCAAACACCTCATATCCCTGCGCATCGCCCGTAAAGCTGACCGTTAACTTATCCGGACAAAAAATCGTACGAAACAGCTGTTTTAAAATATCTTTCACCCGTTCTTTCTCGTTTTCAAAATCACTCTCCGCCTTTGCCGCTATTTGGTACAGCCCAATCCCGCCGGAAAGGTCCGCAAAACGCCCGGCCTGTGACACATAAGACAACGCACGCAGCGCTGATATCGAATGTCCGGCCTGCATCAGCTGCATTTCCATCCTTGATTTTGCCTGTGCAAGCACTTCGTAAAGGCGCTTGTCATCCTCTAACTTCGTCCGGCAAAGCATGCTTTCCAAAAGACGCATGGCTGTCCCTGTTTCCTCATGCAGCGCTTTGATGCCTATCTCGTATTTTTTTATGAGCTTATGCCGGTCTTTTGCGTCATTCCATGCTAACGCATTCACATAAAATCCGCCCGTATGCAGATTGATCTCATTGGCAAAGTCTTCGTACGTATAATCCTGCGTATCCATATCCCCAAGCACTGCTTTTAACAATCCCAAATATGGAATCCACTCTTCTTTTATATCTGACAAGTCAAAAAACAGGCCAATATAATTGATGCCGTTTGTATACATCTCGTGATGAACCACCGGTATGTCCGCCACCGTTTTTTCTATATTAAAAAGCGGCGCCGCTTCTTTTTTCATATCGTCACGCGAAAGCATCGGTATTTTTTCCATATCTTCCTGTGAAGACGGTTCCTGCTGGTATTCTTTCAGATGGGCAGTATCCGCCACCATCTGTGCAAGCTCTTCTTTGCTCAAACTGTTTTTATAAGCGGCAAGCTTTTGTTCCAGCTCTTTTTCCGTTTTTTCGTTTAACCCCTTTTCCGGCTCTACGACCACGATGGCCTTGTGGTTGTTATCCAGCAGATACTTCTGTATCAGCTCTTCAAAATATCCCTGCTCTGTCTGTTTTTTCAACGCAGAAAACAGATCAAGCGCTTCCAGGTAAGTAAACGGCTGCCCATCATCATACAGCCAGCTGTCAAGGCACTGCAGGCCGTAAATCAGCCCTTTCGGATAATTGCCAAAATCTGCTTCCCGGAACTTGAATTCATTGCAGTTAATCCCCGCCAGCAGCGCTTTTTTGTTCAGCCCCTCTTTCACAAGCTTTTGCAGCGTCGTTTTTATAATACGCACAAACTGCTCTTTTTGCGAAGCATTCGCGTTTTTCGCCGTAACCGTAAACACCGGCTGATACGTAGAGCTGTCAAACCCGCCAATGATATCTTTCCCGATCTTTGCATCTAAAAGAGCCTGCTTTAACGGCGCCCCCGGAGCGCTCAAAAGCGCATAGTCCAGCACATCAAACGCCAGCGCCAGCTGCGGTTCCAGGGTCGTGCCGACCACCGCGCTGTAAGACAAATACGTATGATCCTGTTCGCTCTCAGAACTGGCAATCGAATATTTCTTTACAACCTCCCCCGGTTTTTCAAACGGCTGCTGCATGCCGACCGCGGAATCCAGCTCGATCTGATCATAATGAGCAAGATACGCCTTATCCAGCCAGTCCAGCTTGCTGACAACATCCATATCCCCATAAAGGTAAATATAAGAATTACACGGATGGTAATATCTTTGATGAAATTTCAAAAAATTCTCATACGTCAGCTGCGGAATGCATGCCGGATCGCCGCCGGATTCATTGGCATACGTGGTATCCGGAAACAGCGCGTTCAATGTCACCCTGTCAAGCACATCTTCCGGTGAAGAAAACGCGCCTTTCATTTCATTATATACGACACCGTTTAACGTCAGCGCATCCTCCTCGGATTCCAGCTCATAATGCCAGCCTTCCTGCTTAAATATCTCTTCGTGTTTATAAATATTCGGGTGAAAAACCGCATCCAGATATACATGCATCAGATTTTGAAAATCCTTGTCGTTGCAGCTTGCGACAGGATATACGGTTTTGTCAGGATATGTCATTGCATTTAAAAAGGTGTTCAAAGACCCTTTTACAAGCTCTACAAACGGATCCTTTACCGGAAATTCATCAGAACCGCACAATACCGAATGCTCAATAATATGCGGCACACCTGTACTGTCCTCCGCCGGCGTACGGAATCCGACATAAAACACTTTGTTCTCATCATCATTGGAAATAACGGCAATTCTCGCTCCGCTCTTTTTATGGCGCAAAAGACAGCCGCATGAGCGGATATCTTTCAGTTCCTTTTGTTCGACCAGTTCATATGCGGTCAGATCTGATAAATTCAAATTTGTCTCCTCCTGTTAAAAAATTGTACCTGCCGGCACTGCACTGTATCCACCGTTCACCGCGCAGTGCAGCTGCGGCGCTTTTATTTTCAAATACGCTTTGGAACATAGTATAGCATAGTTTTGGGATTTTATCCCAGATATGTTTTAATTTTTTTCTTTCATATGCACATCCATCTGCGGAAATGGTATTTCGATCCCGTTTTCATCAAAACACAATTTGACAGCCTCCAGCATATCCCATCTTGTCTGCCAGTAATCCTCGGATTTTACCCAAAAACGGCATCCCAGTTCCACACAGCTGTCCGCAAGGTCAGACACAAAAATGTTGACCGGCTCGCTGTCTATCCTTCTCGTTTCGGACTCCGCAAGCTCCCCCAGCAGCTGTTTCGCTTTTTTTAAGTCCGCGTCATAAGCAATCCCCACTAAAATATCTATGCGCCTTGTCTGCTGGGCCGTTACGTTAACAATTGCCCCGTCCGCAAGCTTTCCGTTTGGAATCATTACCGTCTGGTTATCCGCAGTCTGGATTCTCGTATAAAACGTAGTGATTTCCTTGACAATTCCTTCATGTCCTGTCTCACTGGAAATAATATAATCTTCTACATGAAACGGGCGCAGCAGCAATATGAGCACACCGCCCGCAAAGTTGGCAAGGCTGCCCTGCAGCGCCAGGCCAAGCGTCAGCCCCGCAGAGCCAAGCACCGCAATGACTGAGGCTGTCGTAATGCCAAACAAGGTCAGGATCATAAGCCACAGCACAAAATACAGGCTGTACCTGCTCACGGAATCTAAAAACTGCCGCACTTCAATATCCACATTTCTTCGTTCTAAAGACTTGCGCAAAAATTTGCACAAAAAAGAAATCAAGCGTTTCCCTGCAAGATACAGCACGACCGCCAGCACGACCTGTACGGAAAAGTTCAAAAGATCCGGCACGAGGTCCTTGAAAAACTGCTGAACCACATTTTCATCTACCTTCTGCAGACTTTCCAGGCCTTCGGTGATCAGCGATGGTTCCTGAACTGCCATAATATATCAACTCCTATTTTATAATATCTGATCTCATCTGACTTAACCTGAGATGAACCAGAAAAGAAACATTTTTGACATTGTGTTGCGTTTTTTTTGTTGGCGATGCGGACGCCGGGTGAGGGGGAAATGGCCTGGCTTGCGGTTCCTATTCCAGAATGTTAAGAATTTCTAGGCATTCTGCATGAACGTAATGGCCCCATCCGGTCGCGTCGCGTAGTACCCAAGGGGGCATGCTATCCGCCCCTGGCTTACAGCCAGTGGCTAAAAGCGACGCTGGGCTGCGCCCCTGGTTTACCGAGCAGAATGCCAAGAACTTCTAAACATTCTTCCAACGTCACCGCAAGCCAGGCCATTTTCCCCTCACCCGACTGGTTTTCTCGGGCTTTACGTGTCAATTCGTGAACTTTTATGAAAGAATCCACGGCTGTTAAAATTTCACAACGGATTCAAATGAATGTGTCAAAAATACTATCTGTAATATTTGTACAGACTGGCTAATATTTCTATCAGTCATCGTAATACCTGATCAACGAAATAATAGGAATATGCAGCATCTTTTAACGCTGTGATTTCTGTAAAGCCAGCCAAAATCAGCTGGATGAGGGGCGGGACCTGGATTTCGGCGACGTTGGAAGAATGTTTAGAAGCCCTTAACATTCTGCTCAG
>CAOKJJ010000147.1 GCA_948468465.1 uncultured Eubacterium sp.
ACCTTTTCAAATGGTGATGTTTACATTATCCAAAATATCTGATATGCTTAAGTTAGGAAATCCGGTCGGGATCATTATTGTATATCTTGGATTTGGCGCTGGCCTTGCGGTATTCATGTTCTGCGGATTTGTAAAGGCGATTCCGCTGGAGATTGAAGAAGCGGCTATGATGGATGGGTGTACGCCGATTCAGACTTATTTTAAGGTTGTATTTCCGATCTTAAAACCGACTTGTATTTCCGTAGCGATTTTACAGGCAATGTGGATCTGGAACGATTATCTGCTTCCGTCCCTTGTCCTGGATACGAAAAGATGGAAAACAATACCGATCGCAGTGCAGTATTTAAAGGGCGGTTATGGCGCGGTGGACATGGGCGCCATGATGGCGATGCTTGTACTGGCAATTATTCCGATCATTATTTTCTACATTGCATGTCAGAAATATATTGTAGACGGTGTCGTTGCAGGAGCGGTAAAAGGTTAGGAGGACTTTTTTCATGCGTGCAAGTGGAGTGTTGCTCCCAGTGAGCAGTTTATCATCCAAATATGGAATTGGATGTTTTTCTAAGGAGGCGTATCAGTTTGTAGATTTCCTTAAGAAGAACGGGCAGAGTTATTGGCAGATTCTGCCCCTTGGACAGACGAGTTACGGAGACTCGCCATATCAGTCATTTTCAACGTTTGCCGGCAATCCTTATTTTATCAGCCTGGAAAAGCTGATTGGAAAAGGGCTTTTGAAGAAAAAAGATTGTGACGCATACGATTTTGGCTCGGACGCTGCCGATATTGATTACGGTAAAATGTATCGTGCGCGTTACAGGCTGTTACGAAAGGCATTTGAGCTGTTTTATGACATTAAGGATGCAGAGTTTGTGAAGTTTTTGGAATTTCAGGAACAGGAAGCGTCCTGGCTGCCTGATTATGCTTTGTTTATGGCGCTGAAAGACCAGTTCAAGGGCAAAAGCTGGGTGGAGTGGCCGGATGATATCCGGCTGCGCAGGCCGGAGGCATTAGCAGACTACAAGGAAAAATTAAAAGAACAGGTATTGTTCTACGAATATCTGCAGTATGAATTTTTCAGTGAGTGGGAAGAGCTGAAAAGCTATGCGAACGGGCAGGGGATTCAGATCATCGGAGATATTCCGATCTATGTGGCGCTTGACAGTGCGGATGCATGGGCGCAGCCGGAACTGTTCCAGTTTGACGGGGACCGCAAGCCATACGCCGTTGCGGGCTGTCCGCCGGATGGATTTTCAGCAACCGGCCAGCTGTGGGGCAATCCGCTGTATGATTGGGACTATCATAAGAAGACCGATTACGCGTGGTGGATTCGCCGGGTCAGCGCCAGCTATAAGATGTATGACGTCATTCGCATTGACCATTTTCGCGGATTTGACGAATATTATTCGATTCCTGCAAAAGATGAGACGGCAGAATTCGGAACATGGGAAAAAGGGCCGGGGCTTTTGCTGTTCCAGACCCTGCAGAAAGCGCTTGGTGATTTGAATATTATCGTAGAAGACCTGGGGTATATTACAGAATCTGTACGTGAGCTTGTCCGTGCGGTCGGCTTCCCGAATATGAAAGTATTGGAATTTGCTTTTGACGCGAGAGATTCCAGTGGTCCAAGAGACTATCTGCCATACAACTATGATAAAAACTGTGTTGTATACACAGGCACGCATGATAACGAAACGCTGCGCGGCTGGCTGGATTCGATTCCAAAAGCGGACTATGGAATGGTCGAGCGGTATCTTGGCCGCAAGGTAGAAGACAGAAACGAGATGGTGACGGAAATCATACGTCTGGCGCAGGCGAGTTCCGCAAATCTTTGCATCATTCCGATGCAGGATTATCTGGGCCTGGATAACAAGGCAAGGATGAACGAACCATCAACCCTTGGAAAGAACTGGAGATGGCGTCTGCTTCCGAACCAGCTGACGCCGCAGGCAGGCCTTTTGATGAAGAATATGGCAAAGACTTACGGCAGAATGCCGGCACAGGCTTTTCGTACAGAAGCAAAAGATACGGTCAGCCCGCAAAAGCAGACAGCTGAAAAAAAATCCGCAGCGGCAGAACAGACAGCTGACAAAGAATCTGACAGCACAGCGAAAACAGCTGAAAAGACAGAACCTGACAAAGCAGTGAAAACAGCTGAAAAGACAGAATCTGATAAAGCAGTGAAAACAGCTGACAAAGAACCTGACAGCACAGCTAAGACAACTGACAAAGAATCTGACAAAACAGCAGCGAAAACAGCTGACAAAGAACCTGGCAGGACCACGCAGACAGCTGGGAAGGAGTTTGGCAGGGCTGCGGAGGTAATCGGAAAAGCGGCCGGCGCGGCTTTTGGATTAGTTTCTGAAAAAGTGGCGGATGCAGCCCTGGAGCTTTTGTCTGGCAAAGCGTCGGGGAAAGAGGGCAGGAAAGATACTGAAAAGAAAGCAGAGCGTAAATAAACATGAGTGATATAACAATCAGGGATATTGCAAAACTCTGCGGAGTCGGAGTGAGTACAGTGTCGCGTGCGATGAATGACCACCCAGACATTAACCCTGAAACAAAAGCGAAAATTATGCAGGTGATTGAGCAGCATAATTATATACCGAACAACAGTGCCAGAAATTTGAAGCGTACGGAGTCGAATACGATCGCGCTTTTAATGAAAGGCATTGACAATCCTTTTTTTCAGGGCATGTTTCATATGTTTGAAGAGATGCTGAACCGGAAAAACTATACGTTTATTCTGCAGAAAGTTGGCTTTGACGAGGATGAAATCAACGTTGCGCTGGAGTTGGAGAAAGAAAAGAAATTAAAAGGAATCATTTTTCTGGGAGGGCGCATACGTGAAAGTACAAGAGATTTTGCGCTGTTGAGCGTACCTTATATATTATGTACGGTTCGCCAGCCTCAAATGCCGGGGGAGAGGCCGGCGCATTTTGTAGCGATAGATGATGTGAAGGAAAGCTTTAAAGTTGTGGATTATTTGTGCAGCCTGGGACATCGCCGGATTGCGATTATTACCTCACTGCAGGAAGAAAAAGGTGTCGGCAGCCTTCGTTATGAAGGATACTGCGAGGCGCTTAAAAAAAATGGAATTGTTTTGGATCCAGAGCTTGTCTGCTATATGAAGCATGATCTGGCGAGCTTTTCCGCAGAAAACGGTTATGCGGTCACGCAGGAGCTGTTAGCGTCAGGGAAAGATTTTACCGCTGTTTTTGCGGCTTCGGACATGACGGCAATCGGCGTATGCAAGGCGATTTTGGAGTCTGGCAGCCGCATTCCACAGGATTATTCGGTAGTTGGATTTGACGGACTGGATTTGACGCATTTTTACCACCCGTCTATTACGACGATTCATCAGCCAATGAATGAAATGGTAAAAGCCGCGGTACAGATGCTGTTTGCGTTGATGGAAGGAGAGCCATGTGAGGGCGGACAGATATTTGAAGCACAGCTGGAGATACAGGAGTCAACAGGTCCGGCAAAAGGCACAGCCTGAACGGATGGATATTACAAAAAGACTTTGCAGGAATGCCGTCAGGCATTCGCTGCAAAGCTGATGATTCATCAGAAATAAATAGATTTTTATGAACGGATTCGAACACCATCTTTAATAACCATCTGAATCTCAAGCGATTCATTCAGCAGAACAAGATCTGCGATCTTACCAGGTTCGATCGAACCGCGTTGTTCATAAACCCCCAGACATTTTGCCGGATTGACAGTGGCGCATGCTACGGCTGTTTCCAGTGGGATATCCATTTGTGTGACAGCTGTGCGCAGACATTCCATCAGGGTAGAGGCGGAGCCTGCGATGGCGCCGTCAGACACGAGCGTCGCTTTGCGGTCTTTGACGTCGACATCCAGGCCGCCCAGCGTATAGCGGCCGTTTGGCATGCCGGTGGCCCGCATACTGTCGCTGATAAAAATGATCCGGTCCGCTCCTAACATCTTAAATGTGGCACGTACCATAGATGGATGGATGTGGATGCCGTCGCAGATCATTTCCGCATGGACGTGCGGATTGTCAGAGACGGCCCCGATGACGCCCGGCGCCCGATGTGTAAAAGCCGGCATTGCGTTATATAAATGCACGGCATGGTCCGCACCTGCATGAAAAGCGGCCATAGCGGTGTCATAGTCTGCGTTTGTATGCGCCAAAGAGATGTGTACCTGGTCTTTTAACTGTGAAATAAAAGAAACAAAATCAGGGTTATCCTCAGGCGCGATGCCGATAAATTTTACCAGCCCGTCAGAAGCCTTGATAAAATTTTCCGCGATTTTTACATCACACGGAAGGATATGTTTTGGGTCTTGCGCACCTTTTTTTGCGGTACTGATAAATGGGCCTTCCATATTGATGCCGATCAGATCCGCGCCTTTTTTTGACTGTGGATTTTCCATGCAGTCTTTGCGGTATGCCGCGGCTGTGCGCAGGATATCCAGCAGTTCTTCATATGGAAGCGTCATGGTAGCGGGGCAGATGCTGGTAGTGCCCTCATAGGCTTCCTGTTCCGCGATTTTTGCGATGGCTTCTGTTGTACCGTCGCAAAGGTCATAGCCGCCGCAGCCGTGAAAGTGCAGGTCAATAAGGCCCGGTATGGCGTAGCAGCCGTCTGCGTCGATCGTTTCTTCGCCGTCGGATGATTCAGAAAAGACGCCGTCCCGGATAGATATGTCACCTTCCTGAAAAATGTTGTCTTTTGTGTAAACTTTTACGTTTTTAATAATCATGATTTTTCTCCTTTTTTCCTGTTTTTGCCCAGCCGTCCGCCAGTGCCTGTAAGGTATTGTGGTGCAGGCTTTCCTTTGTCTGCCTGTCCAATTCGTTGTAACTGGAATATATAATATCCAGTATGAGCAGAATTGGAAATTGGGGAGATATGACATGCCCCTGGTTCAGATGCTGGAGTGATGGAATTTGTACGACTTCCGTACAGAACTCATATAATGTATCGTCATATTTTGCGGTAATCAATACTGTTTTCGCGCCTCGTTTGTGAGATTCCCTTAATAAGTATAAGACGTCCTCCGTCTCTCCGCTGATGCTGATGCCGAACACAAGGCTTTCTTTTGTCTGAAAAATAGTCCGCATACGGATCAGGTCGTTATCCAGCAGAGAATCAATATCGACGCCGATACGCATAAACCGCATTTCCATTTCCGCAGCCGCATGGCCGGAGCTTCCGCGCCCGCATGCCAGGACCCGTTTGGCGGTACTAAGATAATGTGCGATACGCGAAATCTGTTCTTCGTCTACAAGCTGATAAGTTTTGTTCAACAGTTCCTGATAGGCATTTAGAATCATCCGTGTATTTCCGGTAATGGAATCTGTCTCTGCCATAAGAGTCATCTCATACTGGTACACAAATTCCCTGTAACCCCGGTAGCCGCATTTTTGGGCAAACCGGGATAAAGATGCTTCAGATACATAGAGCCTGTCAGAGATCGCTTTAGAAGAAAAATCCACTTTTGCCTGATTATTTAAAAAGAAATCAGCGATATTTTTTTCTACGGCCGTAAATTTTTCGTAGTTTCTTTCGATGATCGGCACAACTGATTTAATGTAATATTCCATAAGATCAACCTCAGTTTCATTTTCTGTTTCGGAAGGTTTTATCCGGCAGGGCGTTTATGGGTGGCAGCTTTTGAAATGACAGAAGGCGCCTAACATGCCTGCGTCATTCCTGTGTTTTGCAAATGTGACTGTCACATGGGAAGCGATGCTGTCAATTAAATAAGATGTGACAGCGGTCTGAATTTTATCTTTTAAATAATCTTCCTGTGCCATAATGCCACCGCCGAGTACAACGGTCTGTGGGTTTAGTACATAACATAGATTGGCAATGCCAAGCCCGATGATATCTGTCATTTCATCAATGGCTTTGATGCAGACGGAATTTCCAAGCCTGGCTTCACTGAATATGCGCAATCCGTTCCAGTTTTCGACAGGCTCCTGCTTTCTTTCCGCAATTTTTTTCACAAGGCTGCTGGCGGAGCCAAGTGTTTGAAAGTCACTGCCCAGCATGTGCATATAGCCGACTTCACAGGCGCTGTAAGAAACGCCGTGGAACACATGGCCGCCTGTTACAAGGCAGCCGCCGATTCCAGTGCCAACTGTCAGCATCAGCATAGGGTCGCTTTCTTTGCCGGCTCCTGTCAGATATTCAGCCAGCCCCGCGCAGTTGACATCATTTTCCACTTCGCAGGGAACGCAAAACCGCTGCTGCATCGGTTCTTTAAAGCAAATGCCCGTATACCCGGGGATGAGCGGGGCAGAATGCTGGATCAGGCCTTTTTCCGTATTGACAATGCCAGCCGTTGAAATGCAGATGCCTGCAATTTCATGTTCCTGATAAAAGCGGTCTGTAATTGTTATCGCTTTTTCTAAAATCGAAGGGCCGCCTTTCCAAGCTTCTGTCGGTGTTTCGCCACGATGGATGATGATGCCTTCCGCACTGAGCAGTCCGTATTTGATGGCGGTTCCTCCAATATCAATGCTAACATATTTTTTCATGATATATCCCGTACAACCTTCTTTCATCCTTCTTTTCAGGTAACAGTTCAGATAACCCTTGCACTGTTACCTTTTTATATCAAAGCATGCATAGGCACTTTATATTTGTATTTTAAAAATTGCTTTTTTTATTGTTTCAGGGGCATTTACCTGAATGGCTGTCCGGTGGCCGTCATTTGGAAAACAGATCAGGAAATCTCCGTCCCGCAGGATGACAGAACTGTTTTTTTCACCTTCCAGCGGAAGAAAATCTTCACTTTCCTTGTATTCTTTCTGTTCCAGATTTGCGATAAAGTTCAGGTCAATCTGTTCTGTGCCGCGCAGCATCAGATGCAGATCCAGATACTGCCTGTGCGCTTCCCAGAAACGCTGCTGCGGTGTGGTAGTCGTATACCCGACAATATTGACAAACAATCGTTTTCCGTCTATTTCATGGCATCCGTTTTCATAATCCAGTAGAGGATGTGTTTTTGCATAATCAAAGCATTCCATCACTGCTTTTTCCAAAAACGGATATTCTTCCAAAAAATTGGTATTTCCAAAGATCATAAGAACCTCCCTTTAATTGTAAATCGTCGTATTTTTTGCCGGAGCGGAATGGTCTCCGGACATATTTCTGGAAATGATGCTGGCCGGAATTCCTACAAGCAGCGATACCACGATCGAAATAATAGAATACGACCAGATAGATACGGAACCGGCCGGGGCTAAATACTTAATGCCGACCATGACAACCGAAGCGGCCGCAAATGCCAGTGCAGCGCCAAATGCGTTGGCAACTTTTGTAAAAGTGCCTAATATAAAGGTACCGATTAAGATGCCTAATACAAGCCCCATAAATCCGTTAAACCATTCATAAGCGGATTTGATGCCGCCGTTTGCTAATACGATCGAAACGACGATTGCAAAAATACCGACCAGAAGCGATACATACTGTCCGATTTTTGTCTGTTTTTCCATACTCAGTTCCTTTTTGCTGATTCTGGCCTGGATATCAAGCGTCCAGCTGGCAGCAACGGAATTTAAACCGGTAGACAGGGTAGACTGGGAAGCCGCATAAATAGCCGCCAATAACAGCCCGGTCACGCCGACAGGAAGCTCAAACGCGATATAAGAAGCAAAGATCTGATCCTGTGCCGCTGCCGGAGGAAGCTCATTCTGCTGGTAAAAAACGTATAATCCGGTACCAATAAGGTAAAATACAGTAGCGATAAAAATAGATAAAGCGCCGTTTGTCAGCATCATCTTATTCAGCTTTTTCGTATCTGTAGTAGTTGTAAAACGCTGTACAATATCCTGGCTGGATACGTACGAACCCATCGTATTAAAGCCTGCGCCTACGATCAATAGAAATACGCTGTCTTTTAAAAGGTTTGGGCTGAAAATCGGCTGGTCCGGCGAAAGGAATTTTCCTTCATTGCGGAATGCGTCAAAAATAGCGCCAAAACCACCGTCTGTATGAGCAACTAAAAACAAAAGGGCAATCGTAACACCGATTAACAAGACGGAGCCTTGGATAAAGTCAGTCCATAATACGGATTTTAAACCTCCGGTATAGGAGTAAATAATGGCGATCACACCCATGATGATGATCAAAAGATTTACGTTGATACCTGTCAGATTCGCCAGTACCATACATGGCAGATACATAATAATGGACATACGCCCGATCTGATAAATGATAAACATAACAGCGCCAAGCACACGCAGCCCGCGGCTTTCAAACCGAAGCTCCAGATAGTGGTAAGCCGTATCAATGCCAAGCTTGCTGTAAATCGGGAGGAAAAACCGGATCGTAAACGGGATTGCCAGGAGCATTCCAAGCTGTGCGAACCACATAATCCATGTTCCGGCATAGGAGTTTCCAGCCAGTGATAAAAACGAAATCGGGCTTAATAAGGTAGCAAAGATGGATACGGAAGTTACCCACCATGGGATCGTGCCGTCTCCTTTAAAATACTCTTTGCCTTTCATTTCTTTTTTAGCAAACAGCAGGCCCGCAAACAGTACTGCCGCTAAGTAAACGATTAAAATAATAAGATCTATAGTTGTAAACCCCTGCATACCTTCTCCTCCTTTGTTACAGATAATTTTCTTTTGCGGTACGTATCATGGCAGCAGCCTCTTTAACGATAGCGTCATCCTCACTGATCAGTGACGGCAGAGGCTTTCTGACGCCGCCTAAGGTAAGACCCTCATTGATCTTAAGAACCGCTTTGATTACCCCATACATGTTTCCGTGAGCCGAGCACATTTTATAAATGATTTCGTTTACGGCATACTGGATTTCACGGGCTTTTTCGATCTGTCCTGCTTTTACGTATTCATCCATCTTCAAAAACAGTTCCGGCATCGCCCCATAAGTACCGCCGATCGCCCCCTGTGCGCCAATGACACGGCCGCTGATGAACTGTTCGTCCGGCCCGTTAAATACAATATAGGAATCTCCTGCAGCCTGCAGAAACATCTGAATGTCCTGCACCGGCATAGATGAATTCTTCACGCCGATTACACGCGGATTTTCACGCATTTTTGCAAAAAGGCTCATCGTCAGTGCAACGCCTGCAAGCTGCGGGATATTATAAATGACAAAATCTGTGTCCGGCGCGGCCGCGCTGATGTCATTCCAATAGTCCGCGATTGCATGTTCCGGCAGGTGAAAATAAATAGGAGGGATTGCCGCAATCGCGTCTACATGAAGGCTTTGCGCATGTTTCGCCAGTTCCATGCTGTCCGCGGTATTATTGCAGGCTACATGGGCGATGACCGTCAGTTTTCCTTCAGCCGCTTCCATCACATTTTCCAGTATCAGTTTCTTATCTTCGACACTCTGATAAATACATTCCCCGGAGGAACCATTGACATATACCCCTTTTACACCTTTGTCTACAAAATATTTTGTCAGTGCCCGTACCCCTTGCGGACTAATATTGCCTTCCTCGTCGTAGCATGCATAAAATGCAGGAATAATACCTTTGTACTTTTCTAAATCTCTCATGTTTCTTCTCCTTTTTTAAATATGTCTTTTTATGGTTCCAATGCTTTTGTAAATGAACGTGTAATCAGCTGCGGTCTGGTAATGATAGAACCGACAACTACACAAAATGCCCCCAGTTCAATGACCCGTTTTGCCTTTGCGGGAGTGTCGATATTTCCTTCCGCGATAACGGGATGCTTCGCTTTGCTTATCAACTGGCGTAAGATATAGAAGTCATCTTCTTCGATGTGAAGTCCCTGGCTCTGCGGCGTATAGCCTACCATCGTTGTCCCGATGAAATCAAATCCAAGACTGTCCGCATAGAGGGCTTCTTCGATCGTAGAGCAGTCAGCCATCCATAACTGGTCCGGATATCTTTCCTTTAAACTGCTGAAAAATTCATCCAGTTTTGATCCGCCTGGCCGCAAACGGCTGGTAGCGTCCAAAGCTATGATTTCCGGGTGTACCTCCATCAGCTCTTCGACTTCTTTCATCGTCGGCGTAATATAGATGCTGCTGTCTGCATAATCCCTCTTTACGATGCCGATGACCGGAAGATCTACCTGAGACTGGATTTCAAGAATGTCTTCCTTTGTGTTGGCACGGATTCCGCTGGCGCCTCCTTCTTTGGCAGCTAACGCCATGCGGCCCATGATGAAAGAAGAATGAAGCGGTTCGTCAGGCAGCGCCTGGCAGGACACGATCAGTTTTCCTTTCATCTGCATTACTTTCTGATTCATTGCAATCACCTCCTTGGTTTATGTTTACAGTATAGCGGTTGCGAAAGGAAATTCAAGCGGTTTGGAAGGTTCTGAAAGTACTTGTGATGGTTTTTTCATCATCAGGATTCTTCGACAAAATTTTGGGCTTGCTTTTAGTACAATTGCACAAAACTTTTGAAGGTTCTTTCGAAGAAATTGATGGATATTATTTTGAAAATACGTATACTTAAAGTATGGGTCTGTACAAAATTATAATTTTCTGTTAAAATGGACAACGTATATATGATATTTTATACAGTTTCCAAATGCACCTGAGAATGCTTTCATGCATGAAATTCCTTTATCATATGAGTTTACTTATATAAGAAATTTTTATACAGGATTTTATACAAGAAATTTTATATATGGTATGCGGATTATGGTATGTGAATACAGGTAAATGAAATCAGAAATGCTGTATAGGGTGGATTGTTTTTACAAAGAAAATTTATCAGGAAAAGGAGAAACGAAATGAACATTTACAAAACAAAGGATTATGATGAAATGAGCCGCAAAGCGGCAGCGATACTGGCGGCACAGGTTATTTTAAAACCTGCCTGCGTACTTGGGCTTGCTACCGGCTCTTCCCCGGTTGGACTGTATCAGAATCTGGTAAAACAGTACAACAATGGAGAACTTGACTTTTCAAAAGTCACTTCAGTGAACCTGGATGAGTATAAAGGGCTCGGCCCGGACCATCCGCAGAGCTACCGCAAATTTATGGACAGCAATCTGTTTGATCACGTGAATATAGATAAATCACGCACGTTTGTTCCAAACGGACTGGAACAGGACAGTGAAAAGGCTTGTAAAGAATATGACTCCCTGATCGAACAGACAGGCGGCGTGGACTTGCAGCTTCTTGGCCTTGGAAACAATGGGCATATCGGCTTTAATGAGCCGGGAGATTCGTTTACATGCGGCACCCACTGCATGGAACTTACACAAAGCACGATCGAAGCAAACAAGCGCTTTTTCGAAAGTGAAGCTGAGGTGCCTCGCTATGCTTATACCATGGGCATCCGCAGCATTATGTGCGCAAAAAAAATACTGCTGATCGTCAGCGGAAAGGCAAAAGCAGAAGCTTTAAAAGCTGTCTTATACGGGCCGGTAACACCGAAGGTGCCAGGATCCGTACTGCAGCTGCATCCGGATGTGGCAGTTGTGGCCGATGAAGAGGCCATGAGCCTGCTGTAATCCGACGGCATTTTACAAAACATATCACAAATCAGCAGTCATCTACAAAAGATACCGAAAAAAATGCGGTATATTCCAAAACGCTTTTCAAAAGAATTCGGTTTTGCTATGATAAGTGCAAGCAGCAGCCGTATTGCTGCAGTTCCTTCCGGTTTTGCCAGTCCCGCTTTGTACCGGAAGGAAAACTGCGGCACCGTTAGGATTTGCGGCTGTTAAATAAGCACCTTATGAGAGCATCCGAATTTCACACGCGTCGTTGCAGTTAGTCAATGCAGCCACTACTTACTACTACGTTCTAGCCCCCATCTTACCCTGTGCAATTCAGCAATTGTTCCTAAGGCGCTTATTTAACAGCCGTATAACGGGCCCGAAGCGTGGATAGGGCAGAGACGGCTGCTGCCTGTTATATAGTATGGTAACATGATATTAAGAACACTTAAGGCACTTGGCTGCGGCTGGGTGTCTTTTTTTGTTACGAGGTAGAGAAGTTCATAAATCTGTGGTACAATCAATAACACTGTGAGTGCAATAAACAAAAAGTAAAAACAGATGGAGGCTGCTGAACATGGCTATTAAATCAATAAATATTTTGAATGTGATGGTATTTAGGCGTCAGTGGAGAAAGAATAATGGTGATTGCAAAGAGGGGAAATTTAAAGATGGCGATACAATCAGTGACGGGTTTGAGTTAGAATTCAGTGACGGAATCAATGTTCTCATTGGTGAAAATGGAGTTGGAAAGACAACATTGCTTAAAATGATATATGCAGCTACCCAGTGATTGATGGTACGGTCATTCAGGAAGATGATTCATTTTATGTGGTGAAAAAAGACGGACGCAAGGTGGATTTTTCACTCGAGGCGGAAGGGCTGCGTAAGCTGGGATTAATTTGGAAACTGATTCGGAATGGACTTTTGGAAGAAGGTACAGTTCTTTTGTGGGACGAACCGGAGGCAAATTTAAATCCAGAGTTATTTCCAACGGTAGCTGAAATCCTGCTGGAATTACAAAAGAATGGCGTTCAGATTTTTGTGGCAACACACAGTTATAATTTTGCAAAGTATTTGGAAATCAGGCGCACAGATAAAGAGCAGGTAATATTCCACAACCTTTATAAAGGGAATCCTGAGATGCCGGATCATATGCAGGATGAGTTTCCGCCGTTAAATGAGCAGAAAGATGATATATATAGCAAATCTGCATACACAATGGAAGCGCTCGGACAGAATCATATTATGATAGCTGATAATAAATTGTTGGACGAAGTATATACTTGAATATCCAAATGGCGATGAAACAACCCGCAAAAGGCTGCGGAACAGACTGAAGCTGGAATTGCCATTTGCCCTTCAGGAGAATATTGGAAATGGTGTTAAATTGATTGATAAAGTTGATGTTGTATCAATAGAAGAATGGAATGAAAATGCGAATTATGGGATGTATCCGATGATGCCTGTTGTTTCGAAGGTTCGCTAAGGAGACGGAAATAGAATTTACATGTTAAAGTAAGAAAATATTAAATAAGGCTGAAATCCAGAAAAATAAAGGATTTCAGCCTATTGTGCGTGACGCAATATACAAATCAACATCCTCGATGATATGGTTTGTTCCCGTGGTGCGTTTCGCCAATGCCTGATGTAATACAATTAAGAATGATTTCAAGAGTCTGCTGTTATTATAAAATATAATTCTAATACATAACATTTTATAACAAAATGTTGCCTTTAAGTATTCTATA
>CAOKJJ010000148.1 GCA_948468465.1 uncultured Eubacterium sp.
GGAGTAGGAGCCGAAATCCAGGCCATTTCCCCCTCACCCGGCGTCCGCATAGCCATCAAAAAAAACGCACCACAATGTCAATTCTGTTGTATACTATTAAAATTTTGCCACTTTACGCAAGAAATAGTTTTTAAGTACCTAAACAGGTATGATTCTTCTAAGGATCATGATCATGTGCTGTAAACCATATCTGTTTAATAGAAAAACGAACAGCAAAAGAATCAGTAGCAGCAGCAAAAATAGAATTTTTTTCTTCATATCGAATGTCCTTTCCCCGTTAAATGTTGATCGTGTTCGCCGGTTCCTTAAAGTTTGCTTAAGTTAATAATTCTGTCTGCGGAATCTGCAACTTCTTTATCGTGGGTGACGCAGATAATGGTTTTTCCCAGGTTTTTTAGTTCCAGGAATATTTCTATGACCTCTCTTTTATTTTTTGCATCCAGATTTCCGGTAGGTTCATCGGCCAGCACCAGTTCATATGGCTTGAGCATCATTCTTGCGATGGCTGTTTTCTGCTGTTCGCCTCCGCTTAACTGGCAGACTTTTTTGTTTAAAAAGCTGGGGTCTAAGCCTGTTTTAATCATAATGTCATTCATATCTTTTTGATCCGTTTTTTTGTTTCCGTATGTTGATATGCGAAGATTTTCTTCTACGGTTTTGGAAGGCATAAGCAGATAATCCTGAAAGATATATCCGAAAAACTGCCTTCTTAGCCTTAACAGTTCCTTTTTCGTAAAATGGGTTTTGCCACGGATGCTTAATTCTCCGCTGTCCGGTTTGTCCAGCAGCCCGATGATGTTTAAAACGGTTGTCTTGCCTGCGCCGCTTTCGCCGGTGATACAGACAAATTCATTTTCACTGACGGACAAAGACAGGCCGGACAGGACGGTCCTCTGATCAAAGCGTTTGCAAATATTTGATAGTTTTATCATTTTAATTCTCCTTTTATAAACGAAAGCTCGCCTTTTTTCAGCAGGTACCCGCTGATGGCTGCAGCTGTAAGATAATCCAGTGCCGATATCAGGCCGGCTGTGAGCAGCACAGACAGTGATATTTTTTTATAAATAATGGCGCTGGCAGGTATGACCGCAAGATTGATCAGCAGGTTTGTTAAAATTAAATATTTGTAAATGGAAGCAAAGCGATATCCGTATAAAGATTTTATAATAATGGCTGGCAGAAACGTCTTGTAATAGGCGTATGTTATGACAGCCATAAACATTATTAACAGCAGAAAGACAACGGCGGTATTTAAAATCAGGCTGTCTATGCTGTCTTCCAGATTTTTAATTTCCTCACCTTTTTGATCATAGATGGATGTTACCGTATTCAATTCCGGAACATCGTATTTTTGCGTGACGGCGCTTACTTCTTTCAGAGCGCTGTATTCGTCCGCGGACTCCAGCAGCATAGAACCTCCCAGACAGGCAGCTAAGCAGGAGTTATCTATGTTTTGCGTATATACGGTAACGATGGGATCGGTAATCGTATTCATCTGATCGCCGCTGTATTGATTGTAAGTAAAATAATGCTGGTTATCAGCGGCCCAGATGATATTAATTTTTAATTCATCTATATTCTTTTCAATCTTTTTTAGATTGGAATCCTCTCTATAATAGTTAGCCACATCAATTTTTTGAAAATAAAACCATTTTTGATAAGAGTCTTCTATAAGGGATTCAAATTTTTTATATTTCAAAGGTACTAATATATTTAAAACATCGCCATTGTTATCTATAAAATCCATAACATTTTTCCTGTCTGCGGTATGGATCGGATGTCTTTTTAAATAATTTTTATCTACAAAGATATTTCTGCCATCTGGAGAATAGAGATCTTCTTCGCTTTTTACATTTATTTTGTAATTATAATCATAATCAGGCTCGTCTGCAGTCTCATTGTAAACTTTACGGGAATGTTCAAAATTAATTGTGTCAATGATAAATACTTTGCCTGATTCGCTTAAATCTTTATAAACGCTTAAGATTTTATGATTCAGAATATCTTCGTTAGCTAAACTTTCAGCATAAAACGGCGAATAAGACTCGTTTATGGCAAACAGGTTTTTCGTATTCTGCCATAGAGCTAAGCTGTCCTGTTTTTCCTGTAATTCGGCCTTTTGGGAAAAAAGATTTCCGCAGAAAAAAATGATTAACAACAGCAGAAGAAATTTAGAAGCACAGGCTGTGATCATCATTTTTGACAGACCCTTTTTTCTGTTTTGGTTATTTACAGCAGCAAACGAAAGTGAAAATAAAGCAGCCGATAATAAAAATAACAGTAATACGATGGCTGCATGGAATACAGACATCATAAAAAGTATTTGAAGCAGCAGCTTGGAAAAGACAAAATGATATAAGATTCCGGTCATAGCCAGGCTGCTTAAAATCATAGTAAAAAATAATGGCTTGTACAACGGCTTATTTAATATATGATATACCTGCATGCGCGTATATCCCCATAACCGGTAAATGACATACGCCTGCCTGCTTTTTGAATAATAAAAAAATATAAGGAGTGCGAATACAAAGATGAAAAGGATAAAAACAGGTAAAAACCGAAGGTCCTGATCATTTGCAAAGCTGGCAAATACCGCTGCGTTATCGTTAAATGCAGATTCTGAATAATAGAGCATGCATGCATCTTTGACTTCATCAGACAGGGACTGAATGATATCCATGTCCTTCGTATTCAAATAAAATAAATTTTTATATCCGACATCTAAAAGCTCTTCAAAATCATGCACTTTTATATTCCGGTTAAAGATTAAGCCGGGTATGAGCAGAGCTTCTTTATATGCTTTAGGCATGGTAGAGTAGATGTCTATGTTGTCTGAACTTAAAAAACTGTATTGTGCGATTTCTACATTATTTTCTTCGGAAAAATCTCTGAGCTTTTTTAAGAATGCTGGTTTTGATACAGCTTTATCGTCAGATGGATCGAAATAAAAGGTGATATTTGTTTTGTCAAATAAGGCGATATCTGCTGTATTTTTATTCAGATGCACAAAATAATAGAGATTTATGAATGCAGTGAGAATAACAGCTGTTATCACGATCTTCTTTTCCAAGTGTTCAGCCTCCCTTCGTGATATATATCAGAGATTTCACAGTTCCTTAATCGTTGTAATACATTTTCCTTGCTGATGGTTAGCGTATTTTTTGTAATCTATTAGTCACAGAATATCTGATGACTTTTAGATGGAATTTATTCGGCTGGTTTTATTTAACTTAAAACTTTATATTTACCGATACAAATAGAAGTCTCGCATTCTTAAAATCCGGGCTGCATTGAGTTAAAATTAACTCATACGCATTGTGGCATCAGCAGTATTTTATACGATAGTATTTTTCAACTGATACAGTGAAATCTCTAACTATATCTTTACATTACAATTATTTCTTTTTATTATTCTGTTGCTGCCCAGGATCTATTATTGGTCAATGTCTGGGCAAGCCAAGGAGATATAGCTGTAACTCCCGGTTCTGTCCAGTCACTTCTTAGACGTTCACCATGATCATTTGTAACGGAGCATCTATGTAATTTAGAAGCATGATAATAATTAGCTCTAAATAAAGAACCGCCATACCATGTAGTCCAAAGTTTTCCACCAGACACAATAACGGGGTCATCATTAACAATTTCTGAAGCTGCACTTATTCCCGATTCAGAATATCCTGGGTTGTGTACTTCGATGCCGATTCCTTCTTCTGAAACATATTGTGTCGAACCAGCGAAAGCTGTAGTATTCATTGATAATACTGTCATCATTGCGGCTAATGCCAAAGTTCCTGATTTCTTCAATCTTTTAATTTTTCTAATTTGCATAAGTATAATCTCCTAACTTAATAACATTTTTGTTTCTTGATCAGCAAATATCTTTAAATGAAATGTGATTACTGTTATGTTCGTCTCAATCCTTTTACATATCTGCTAGGTTAATTTCATTCGCTATCCCAATGGAATTCCTCCTTTGATTTTCGCATGAGTTACGAAAGGATGTTTTGAATTCCGCAAGGAAATGGATTGCTTATGCCACACCTCTATTTGATGTATAGACTATAACATAAATTTATTCTTCTGGATGATTCTTGACATAAATTGTATATATTTATGTCAAAAATGGAACTATTCTCTTCAATAGAAGTTTTTTGTAATTGTTTTAATACATAGTTTTAAAACAAAATACAGGATCCTTTTTTGGATCTATGTGTAGTATATTTGTATTTCCATATACCTGCTGCCATAGCAGTAACAATCAATACTTGAACCCATACAATAACTTTCATAAAAAGCTGTTGCTGCATGAAAATTCCTGCTAATAATATGATTCCATTGCATAGTAAAATCATTCTTGTATTTTTGGCATATTTTCTCTGTTCATTTTCATCCAGAGGATGCATCGGATTTTCCACCGGGGTATATATCCAGATAAATATCATTGTACTAATCCAAATAACTATAAGAATTATATTGGATGGAAGCAGTATTTTTTTTGTCCATATGGCAGCATTCATGATTGCTGTTGATATTAAATAGCAGCTTAACTCTGTATCCGCATGATATCCTCCCGCATACGACCTCAAGAAAAAAATATCTAAAAACATAAGCAGAGTAAAGGTTAATTCTTTCCATAACACACCACAAATAACAAGAGTTAATATATTAAGGAGGATGAGAAATGCCTGGTGCAGTCCATATTGGATAATCTCAATTTCTTCTTCGTTATGGCTGAGTTTTTGTGCGATTTTTACTGCATACGTTTGCTTTTCTTTCTTCATCATTAATCCCTCTTTTTTTCAAAACAATATGGCTGTTATAATCTATCGTATCTGCGCTGTTTTTATTATTTTTGATATGCATCGTGCATATTACAGGATCTTTCTGTGTTTTGTGGATTCATTTTCTTAGCTTTTTAACAGCGGGAGGAAGCTTTGCTTGATAACCCAAATATATACATGTTGTATTTGCGTCTCGCTCTGCCAATTTTTTAGCAACACGGCAGATTATCTTTGTGCTGGTTTTTACAAAGTTTTTTTTCATTTCATTTCCTTTCTTTCATAATGATAATATTTTCTTAATTAAAACATAACTATCATGAATCTTCTTTCTATATGACATTGATGTCAAAAACTGTACACATTGTTGTAAAAATTGGATCTAAAAGGGTCTAAAGGAGCGTTTTGTTTAATTTATATTTGAAAGATACAAAAGCACCTGTACCAGAAAACGATTTTCGGTATATTCAATTTTTAAATCACCGCCGCATGATGTTACTACCTGTTTCACACTTTCTAATCCTATTCCATGAACAGACTTATTTTTTTGGCTGGTTTTAAATTTATCGGCTTCTTTCACAATTGTTCCGGTATAGCTGTTTTCAATTAGAATAAGCAAGATATCTTTTTTCATTCGCATACTGACAGATAAAAATTTATCTTCAGATTTGACGGCTTCCCATAGTGCGTTTTCCAAAAGATTTCCTAAAATCACACAAATATTGAAATTGTTTTTATACAGTTGTCTGGGAATCTGTATGTCTGTATTTACTGTATGCAATAATTCATCTGCACGGCGAAGCGAATAATTCAGGATGCCGTCAATTTCCTGGTTTCCGGTGGAAACTTTTTCTGCCGGATTCAGCATGAATTTTGTCATTTGTTCCAGATATTGTACCATATCCTTGTTTTCATTCTGCTGTGCCATCGCAGATAGTTCTATCATGTGATGCTTCATGTCATGCTGCAGCTTTTTCATTTGCTCCTGGGATTCCTGCATAACGTCAAGCTGGTGTGCATAAACGGCAGCTATTTGCTCTAATTTCTTTTCGTTCATTTGAGCCGCATAAAATTTTGTTAATGTGTGATACAGATAAAACAAAAAAGCGTTAATGAGTATGAGGCAAAATGCTGATGTAAGGAATACGGGTTTACTATAGTTTGTTAAAACAGCAATACTATGTATACAGACAATACTGATCAGGGGAATCAGGCCCAATATGAACACTTTTATAAGCGGCAGAGTAGTGTCTTTTTCTTCGGATTGGGGGTATTTCAAAAAAGTAGCCGAAATCAGGATCACAAGGCTGACAATAAGTTCGTAAATTGGTCCTATACGTTTTCCTTCCACGTAATTTGTTAAAAATTGAACGATTAAAACTTCTGTTAATAAACTGACAGAATATATGACAAATGTAATAAATAATTTCTTGGACAGTTTTACCTGGCAGGGCAGCGTCAGCAGGAATATCGACAGAATGTTTGTGATAAGATTCAGGCTGGGAGTATTAAATATAACGCTGACAGCATAGGTTCCAATACATGCAAGGATATATAAAATCCAGGTATACTTCCATTGGCAGTTCTCTTTAGAAACAAAAAAATCTATGTATTTTTTTGTAGCATAAAACCGGATTCCATTTGATAAAAATATAAGCAGCAGTTCAGCTATTATAATGAATTTCATCTGACATACGCTCCATTACTTTTCTTCTTATTTCCGCACGGTTTGACTTGCTGATATCCAGCACATCCTCGTTTATCATTTTCATCCATTTATAAGAAATCTCCTTTACATGATGCATATTAACCAGATAAGATTTATGAATGCGCAGAAACAGACGTTCAGGACAAGCCTTTTCCACCTCGGATAATTTACCGTAAAAGCTTTCTGTTTTATTCTCCGTCACAATATGAATCTTTCTGCCGTTACTCTGAAAATATAAAATATCCTTATACATCATGTAATGGGTGGTTCCCTGGTGTTTATACTGGAAATTGCACTCGTTACGGCTGATGATGTTATAAATTTTTCCCATAACCTGGTATAAGCGTTCTTCTCTGACAGGTTTTACAAGAAAATCAAATGGCTGGTTTTGGAACAGCTCCATAGCATAGGTTTCCTTCGAAGAAATGTATACCAAAAACAGGTTTGTATTTCTCAGCACCTCACGGATGTATTTTCCGATTTCTATGCCATTGATTCCCGGAAGCGCAATATCTAAAAATAGCAAATCCGGGGCATTTTCTCTTTTCAAATATTCTGTCAGAGCATCGCCGTCAAAGAAAACATCTGTTTCCAGGTCTATGCTGTTTTCAAATGCAAAATGTGTGAGCATTTGTTCCAGCCTGGCACAGGTGCTTTTTTCATCATCACATATTATTACACGCATTGTTTTCCTCGCTTTCTGTCATTTTGTAAAGTATTTTTGGAAATACTGACAGCCCGAAAAAGTTTTTTGGGGATAATTTCCGTATCATATAATACTGCATGAGTCTTGTTAGTGCAAGCTTTCAGGTTATGATTTGCGATACTTTGATAAATTGGCTGCTGCCGGATGTTTTCCTTTTTACGTCTTGAACAATGGGGATTTTCTCTGTGCAGCGGAGAACAAAGACAAGGAAATTGAGTATCAGGAAAAGATACTGAAAGTAAGGCTGCAGGCTTTAGGTATCCCGACAGAGGATTTGGAACTGAAATAAGAGGAAAAAAAGTGTAAAGCATATTGGCAGTTCCATAGGCTTTACACTTTGGTTCGTGGCTGGTTATGTGGTTATTTTGCTTCTAATATTTGAACCCTTTTATCGAGTGCTGATACATGCTCAAGAAGATAATTAACTTTTACTTCATAAGTAAGGTTCTTATTTGCAGCTGGTATTGCCTGATTCAGCTTATCAATTAAGTTACTGTGATTTTCTGCAAGCAATTGGATATTTCTGTCAGTTATGTTTTCAATATGTAACTGCGTCTGGCTAACTTGATTCTTCAAATCGGATATATCCGACTTCATGTTTCCCATATCCGATTTCATATTTCCTAATTCACCGATAATGAAATCTAATTTTTCAGAGTCTGTCATATTTTTCCCTCCTGTGAGAACAGTATACCACATCCAAAGTATAAAGTCTATGGAATTGTCAAGGTGCCTTTAAGAATTGGGAAACTATCTGAACTATTGTAATTCAAGAACCTTTTTGCAGTGAAATATAACAATACTATAGAAATGTTATGCATTACAGCAGTAGTCAAAGTGCTGCTCAGACGAAAAACAGAGTTTCGTAATCGGAGTGAGAAAAATTTTATTTTGGGAGGAGTATGTCTGATGGCTTCAAAAGAAAAAGGGATGAAAAGCGTGGAAATAAACAGGTTCTTGTTTTTTGCGGCAATGCTTGCGGGAGGTTTTGGACTGATGCTGATTGATATGGCATTGACAGGGAATACGTTTCAAAAGTTCACAGATGTTGTATGTGAATTTACCTCTATACATGGCAGCAACAAAAGCGCGGAAAGAAATTTGTTTTACATGTTTTCCATTGGAGGGGCTCAGCCGTTTCCTATGTTTCCTATGCGTACCGTCATCCTGCTCAGTTTTGTTTTAGCTGTCATATTTTGTGCCTGGAGTGATAAATGTCTGGATGTGTTTGAACGGGGAATCCTGATTTTACAGCTGTTTATTCCTTTGACATTGTTTGTTTATGTGGCTTCGGATTATAAATATGGAGAAGAAATCAGGCATATTCATGTGCCGTATAAAATACAGCTGCTGATATATTTGCTTATAGCGTTTTTTGTGGCAGAGGCGCTTATTTTTATAAAGAAATATTGGAAAAGCGCTCATATTATCCCGGTGTCGGGGATGTATTCGGTGGTACAGGGGTTTTTCCTGTCGTTTTTCGGACATGGACAAGTGTCTTATTATTTTCTGACGCAAAATGTTTTTTATCTCGTGGTGATTGTGGCCATTGTATGGCTGCTTCGCAGGCAGATGCGGGCGGAGCGGGTTTTGTTTGTTTCCATCGTTTATCCTGTTATGGACTATAACAGAATTGCTTTGATCCTGCCTGTCATGCTGCTGCTTGCCTGGCCGAAGCTGATCGGCAACAAAAATCTATGGCTGAAAGCGTGGTATCTGACCAGCTTTGTCCACGCGCTGTATTATCCTGTTTTTGGCGGCGCGGTATGCGTTGGGTTTCTGCCGTTAGGAATCTGGCAGGTTATATCATACGCAAAATCCGGCGGATTGCTTTCAGATATCAAAAGGCTGTCGTTTTGGATTGGATGGGGGCTTTGCCAGGTTCCGGTTGTTTTGGGAATCCCGTATTTGATTGGTACGATGAAGCATATGCTGGCGATGGGAGGACAGACGGTTTATGCGGTATTTGTGCTTGTGATACTTTTGACGGATCGTTTTTTGAAAGACGCGGGAACCAAAAAGCGTTTGATCGTATATGCGGCGGTGCTTCTGGGCGCTGTATCCGGGGAAGGATTTTTTGGGGCCGGTTCGTCAGTTAATTTGGCTCCGTATTATACGGTGCCGGATGGATATGTCTATGTTGAAAATGATCAGGTGGAACGGTTAGGCACCTGTTTTGCTGAGCAGGGAATGTATGACAATATTGAGAATACCTATAACAGCGTTTTGCATGTGGACAGGGAGGATGCTTATCTTGGGCTTGTTGGGAATTTTGGGCTCTATTACTTATGCGGGCTGAAAGGTGACAGCACCATGGAACTTGCGCCGACGATCAAAGGACATGACGCGGCCCGGGAGACGGTTGACCTGATAAAAAAACAGGGGACCATTGTTGGCGCGCAGATCAATTCCATCAACAACTATTATTTTTACCATTGGCTGGTATCTTCCGGGGCATATGTATGGTCACAGGAGGACTGGCGTTTTTTTGCCGAATGACGGAAACGTTTCAAGGGAAGAGATACTTAAGCAAAATAAATGCATGCCGCTGTCTCAGGACGGAGCCGGCTTAGTTCTATGAGCCATGGAAAACTGCTGCTCCCGTTGGGCGGATGCAGATGCTGGCTGTTAAATAACCATTCCGGCATACGGATAAATGTTTTGAATGAAAATGGAGAACCGGTACCTGTACCAGAGCTCCATACGGTAGAATTTTTGAAGTTAAGAGAGGTGGAATGAGGACATGCGGGACAAAATTCTTTTGTTTATTCCAATGTATAACTGCGAAAAACAGATTCCAAGAGTTCTTGGGCAGTTAACAGACGAAGTGTGCGGATATTTAAATGAGGCGGTCATTATCAATAACAGAAGCACAGACTAGGGAGAAACTGCCGTACGGGAATACTTAAGGTTACATAAAGTACCGCTCAAAGTAAGCCTTTTTAGGAATCATGACAATTATGGGCTTGGCGGCTCTCATAAAGTGGTTTTCCAGTATGCGATGGATCATGCTTTTGATTATGTAATCGTGCTTCATGGAGATGACCAGGTTTCGAATGTAAAGATGGTGAACCAGGCAGTTACCGTGTTAAAACTGCTTGGCTCTTATGTGAGAAACAAACAGAAATTTGTGTCAGCGGAGCATCGGGACAAGGCTGTGGAGGATTATTCTGCGCAGTTGATCTGTACGAACAGGCAGGAGTAAGGGGCCGTGCGATGAATAGAGAGAATGCTGGATATTACGTAATCAATCTGGGCGTTATGCTGCTGGCAGGGAGCTTGTTTTTCTATGAATATCATGATGTTTTTGCGGTGTTTGCCGGGAGGAGGATGTTTCACATTGTTATAATGACAGGCACAGCATTTATCGTCCATGTGATTAAGGCGGGCCGTCTTTATATGACGTTTTGTAAACGTGTGATATCCGGACAAAAGGCCTGGGACCTTGTAAGGAATATGAAAGAGTCTTTTGCGATCGAAGGGCTTGTGGATATCAGCATCATCGGAAATTTTATACAGTGCATTACCGGCAATTTTGATTCCAGATATTTTAATTCCCTAAAGGGCGATGCATATACGTTGGTCAAAAGCTCTTCCAATAAAAAGAAAATAAAAGCGGAATACAGATTTACCATTTGCTGCCGGAAGATATGAAGTTTTGGTTTGTCATGCCTTTCCATTACCAGGAAACGGATGCGTGCGCCAGCTATACGATGGAACGGCTTCATATGACGGACCTTGCGATTCAATGGGTGCATGGCTCGATGGACGAAAATGAATTTGAAGAACTGATGGATAAGTATTTCTTCTTTTTTAAAAGCCGCCATGCCAGGCCGTGCACAAAGGAAACTTACCAAAGCATCGCGGACGGGCTTTATGTACATAAGGTCAATGACAGGATTGCAGCTTTGAAAAAGCTTGCGGAATATAAAAAAATAGAAACGCTGCTTAACTGTGTAAAAGGCTGCTCCATAGAGGAACTGGCGGCAAAATATTTTGAACTTAAAAAAAGGATCGAAAAAAAGACAGCATATCCATTAGAATCCGTCATTGGCCATGGGGACCCATGCTTTGCGAATGCCCTGTACAACAAATCGACAAAAACGCTTAAGTTTATTGACCAAAAAGGAGCCGTCACAAAAGAAGAGATATGGACGAATCCATACTATGACGTCGCAAAGCTCAGCCATTCAGTATGCGGAAACTATGACTTTTTTAACAATGCGTTATTTGACATTAAAATCAACGAAGCTTTTGACTATCATCTGGAAATTCCATTTGACCATTCAAAATATGCTGACATATTTAAGAATAAGGCAAAAGAGCACGGATTTGATTATTTATCAATAAGAATCTATGAAGCATCGCTGTTTTTATCCATGCTGCCGCTGCACATAGACCATCCGCACAAGGTATTTGGATTTATATTAAATGTAAGAGATATACTCAGGGAGATCGAGGAAAATGTTTAAGGATTATTCGTTTGTTTTTGATATAGACGGCACACTCTGCCCCCATTAAGAAAAAAGATGAAGCATACGAGGAACTGGTTCCATTTCCGGATATGATAAAAAAGCTTAAGTATTATAAAAAACATGGGGCAAGAATTGTCCTCTATATTTCCAGAAATATGAATTCCTATCATGGGAACATAGGGCTTATCAACAAGCACACAGCAGCCGTATTGACCGCCTGGCTGGAAAAATGGGACATCCCATACGATGAAATTGTCTATGGCAAGGTATGGCCCGGGCATAAAGGATTTTATGTGGACGACCGGACGGTAAGGCCGGATGAGTTTTTAAAATATTCCGTGGAAGAATTAGATCAGCTTTGCAGCAACGCAAGGCGCAGGGCCAGATAATATAAAAAAAGATAAAAAAGATAAAAAATAAAATAAGGTAAAATAAGGAGACGGCTATGGATATTACCGAGAAAAAATGGACATTGTCATTACCATGGGCGGGCTCGGCTCCCGTTTCAGAAAAATGGGATATACCGTGCCAAAATATATGATCAAAGCCAACGGCAAAACATTGTTCGAATGGTCCATGATCAGCCTGGAAGGCTACATACAACAGACAGACCAGTATATTTTTATTGCCTTAAAAGACGAAGCATGTGACGCGGAAGCCTTTATCAGGGACAAATGCGAAAAACTCGGATTCCAAAATTACCATATCATCATACTGGACGCATTAACAGACGGACAGGCTGCAGCAGCCAGGCATTGGAATCCAAAGCATGCGCTTTTAATCTATAATATTGATACATATGTAGAAGCAGGCCAGATGAACAGCGCACAGCTTAAGGGAGATGGATTTATCCCATGCTTCCAGGCCGCGGGCGACCACTGGAGCTTTGTACGGCTGGATGATACAGGCAAAGCAGTGGAAATCAAAGAAAAAAAGAGAATATCAAAATACTGCACGCTGGGGGCTTATTATTTCAGAACCTGCCAGCTGTACGAAGAACTGTACAAAGCTTACTATGGCAGGACGCAGGAACTGGTAAACGGAGAAAAAATATGTGGCGCCGTTATATGATTACCTGCTTTCCAAAGGGGGAGAAGTATACATATCAGATGTGAAGCCCGAGAAAGTGCATGTACTTGGAACACCGGAGGAACTGCAGGCATTTTTGAGGGGTGCGAGGTGATTTTTATATGTTTTGGCCTCTCGGACGCTGGATGAGGGGCGGGGCCTGGATTTCGGCTCCTACTCCAGAATGTTAAGAACTCCTAAGAATTCTGCATGGACGTAGTGGCTCCGTCCGGTCGCGTCGCGTAATCCGCCCCTGGCTAAACGCCAGTGGCTAAAAGCG
>CAOKJJ010000149.1 GCA_948468465.1 uncultured Eubacterium sp.
AACATTCTGGAGTAGGAGCCGCAAGCCAGGCCAGTTCCCCCTCACCCGGCGTCCGGATAGCCAACAAAAAAACGCACTATTAATGTTAATTTTGTTGCATAGTATGAAAAAGCTGCCACTTTGCGCAGGAAATTGTTTTTAAGTACTTAAGAATACAGTAAAATAGAAAGAAAAACAGGGAAGCAGATCATGTATGCAGATGTAATTGTAGATATTTCGCATGAAAAACTGGATAAAATATTTCAATATACAGTCCCAGTGCAGCTGGAGCAGGAGATTTCGGAGGGCATGCGTGTAAAAGTACCGTTCGGGAGCCGCACGATCACCGGATATGTGGTAGGCCTGACAGAAGTGCCGGCATATGATACGGCGAAAATAAAGCCGGTGATTTCCATCTTGAAGGAGTCCGCGGTGATCGAATCGCAGATGATTGCGCTCGCGGCCTGGATGCGCAAAAATTGCGGCGGGACAATGAACCAGGCGTTAAAAACAGTGCTTCCGGTTAAGCGGAAAGAAAAGCAAAAGGAAAAAAAACAGATTCGTCTGCTGCTTCCCCCACAAGAAGCGGCAAGCCTTCACGCGGAATGTGAACGCAGGCATTATACGGCGCAGGCAAAGCTTTTGGCGGAATTAATGGAATGCTCTCCGCAGTCTTATGTTCATTTGACAAAAGATTTGGGGATTTTACCGTCGGCTATTCGAAATTTGGAGGAAAAGGGCATTTTGCGGATCGAACGGGAATCGTACTACCGCAATCCGGTTGAGAATATTTCAAAAAAGCATTATGAAATACAGTTAAATGAAGTGCAGAAAAAGCTGGTGGAATCGATTGTGCTGGAGGCGGATGCGGGCAGGGCGCATACATATCTGTTGCATGGGGTGACAGGAAGCGGCAAGACGGAAGTATATATGGAATTGATCGCGCATGCGGCTGCAAACGGAAAACAGTCGATTGTGCTTATTCCTGAAATCGCGCTGACGTTTCAGACTGTCCGGCGTTTTTATGAGCGGTTTGGCGACCGGGTGTCAATCCTGCATTCCAGGCTTTCTGCGGCGGAACGATGGGATCAGCTGGAACGGGCGAGAAACGGGGAGATTGACATTATGATCGGGCCAAGGTCTGCGCTGTTCACACCGTTTTCAAATTTAGGTTTTATGATTATTGATGAAGAGCATGAGAACAGCTATAAAAGTGAAACAGTGCCTAAATATCATGCGAAAGACGTGGCGATCGCACGGGCGCGGATGACAGGGGCAAGCGTTGTACTTGGCTCGGCGACGCCTTCGGTTGAAAGCTATTATCGGGCGCTGTCAGGGGAATACCGGCTGCTTACGATAAAGCGACGGGTGCAGGATCGGGCGCTGCCGGTCTGTGAGATCGCGGATCTACGTGCCGAGATGCGTGCAGGCAACCGGTCGATGTTAAGCCGCAGGCTGCAGGAGCTGATCGAAGACCGCTTGGCGAAAAAGCAGCAGGTGATGCTGTTTTTAAACCGCCGCGGCCTGGCCGGGTTTGTTTCCTGCCGTGCATGCGGCACTGTGCTGCGGTGTCCGCATTGTGATGTGTCACTAAGCCAGCACAGGCATGGCAGGCTGATCTGCCATTACTGCGGTTATGAAATACCAATGGTAGACAAATGTCCTTCTTGTGGTTCTGCTTATATTGGGGCATTTAAGGCAGGTACGCAGAAAATACAGGAGCTGACGCAGCAGAGGTTTCCGCAGGCGAGGATTCTTAGGATGGATTATGATACGACCCGTTCGAAGGATTCTTATGAACAGATTTTAACCGCGTTTGCGAGGCATGAAGCGGATATTTTGATCGGAACGCAGATGATTGTCAAAGGGCATGATTTTGCAAATGTTACGCTTGTTGGGATACTTGCGGCGGATATGTCTTTGAATGTCAGTGACTACCGGGCCGCGGAGCGGACGTTTCAGCTCGTGACGCAGGCGGCAGGACGCGCCGGGCGGGGCAGTAAGCCGGGAGCTGTTGTGATACAGACTTATCAGCCGGACCATTACAGCATCCGCGCGGCCAAGACGCAGGATTATGAGGCATTTTATCAGGAAGAGATTTTGTATCGGAAGCTGATGCATTATCCTCCGGTCTGGAATATGCTGCATATATTAGCTGCCTCAGAAAGACAGGAAGACGCGGCTGCCTGCATGGAACAGATTGCGGCGTGGATTCAAAAAGAGCTGCAAAAGGCGACCGCAAATGGGATGTGGAAGCAGCTGCAGGTGATCGGTCCGGCGGACGCGCCGATTGCAAAGGTAAACGATATTTACCGGAGAGTACTGTATATGAAGCATCCGGACGACAAGGTTTTGGTAAAAGTGAAAGATTTTTTGGAAAAAAAGCTGCGTGATTTGACAGAATGGAAAAAAGTCAGTATACAGTTTGACTTTAATCCCATGAACGGTTAATATATTGATTGGGTTTTATATACGGAATAAAGCAGGATCAAAAAAAGATTGAAAAAAATTGAAAAAATAAGATCAAACAAAATTTTTGAGGAGGAACAGACAGGAGATGGCAATCAGACAGATCAGAGTGGCTGGGGACCCAATATTAAACAAAGTGTGTAAGGAAGTAAAAGATTTAACACCGAAAATGAAGACCTTGATCGAGGATATGCTGGATACAATGTACGAAGCAAACGGCGTAGGACTGGCAGCGCCTCAGGTAGGCATTTTAAGGAGGATCGCTGTCGTTGATATCGGTGACGGGCCGATCGTGATGGTGAATCCGTACATTGTTACAGAGGATGGCGAGCAGACCGGAGATGAGGCGTGCTTGAGCCTTCCGGGAAAGGCCGGAGAAGTGAAGCGGCCCAATCACGTCATCGTACATGCGTTTGACAAAGATATGGAGGAGTACGAGATCGAAGGCGAGGAACTGCTGGCGCGGGCGTTATGCCATGAAATCGAACATTTGGACGGCCATATGTATATGGAACATGTGATCGGCGAGATTCATGACGCGGTCATGGACGATGAATAATATGCATTTCAATCGAAGACAATAAAAGCGCAGGTGATAACATATGAAAATAATATTTATGGGGACGCCGGATTTTTCGGTTCCGATATTGGAAGCTTTGCTGCAGGCAGGTCACAATGTCGTGCTGGCGGTTACGCAGCCGGATCAGCCCAAAGGCAGGGGAAAAGCGGTACAGTTTTCCGCGGTAAAGACGGCGGCAGCCGCGCATCAGATTCCCGTGTATCAGCCAAAACGGATCCGGGAGCCGGAATGTGTCTCATATCTGAAAACTTTCGAAGCGGATATTATGGTGGTGGCTGCCTTTGGCCAGATCCTTTCCGAGGACATTCTTACGATGCCGCGGTATGGCTGTGTGAACGTCCATGCGTCGCTGCTTCCAAAATACCGCGGCGCTTCTCCGATTCAGTGGGCCGTGTTAAATGGAGACAAAATATCCGGGGTAACGACCATGCAGATGGATGCGGGGATAGATACCGGAGACATCTTGGAAAAGACAGAAATTGTCCTGGATGAAGATGAGACAGGGGGAAGCCTCTTTGACAAGCTTTCGGATGCGGGAGCCAAACTGTGCGTGCAGACGATCGCGCATATACAGGACGGGACTGTTACACGTACCAAACAGGAGGAAGCCCAGGCAACGCATGTAGGAATGATTACCAAACAGATGGGGAAGGTTGACTGGACAAAATCTGCGGCGGAAATCGAACGCCAAATCCGTGGGCTGGATCCTTGGCCGGGCACTTATACGTCACTGCATGGCAAGACGTTAAAGCTTTGGAAAGCAGCCGTACTGGAAGGCGGAGACAGCGCACAGGCCGGGCAGATTGTATATGCGGACAAACAACAGCTGGTCATACAGACAGGGGAAGGAAGGCTGTCGCTGCTTGAAGTACAGCTGGAAGGGAAAAAACGGATGCGGATAGATGCGTTTTTGCGCGGACATCAGATAGAACCTGGACAGCAGCTGTAAAAAAGAGATTGTTAAAAAGAGATTAAAAAGAATTGAAGAAGAGAGTTAAACAAGAAATTGTAAACAAAGAATTGTAAAAAGGAGGGAACGCTATGCCTTTTGGATATCGCTATGGGTATTCGATTGACCCGACGTATATACTCGTACTGATCGGAGCATTGATATCTATGTTTGCATCTATGCGGGTAAAGACTACGTTTCACAAATATGCGAAAGTGCGCAGCAGGTCCAATATGACCGGGGCACAGGCAGCGCAGCGCGTGTTAAACAGCGCGGGTATTTATGATGTCAGAATCCAGCATGTAGCCGGAGATTTGACGGATCATTATGATCCCAGAAATAAAACGCTGAATTTGTCGGATTCGGTGTATGGATCTGCTTCGGTTGCGGCTGTCGGAGTTGCGGCTCATGAATGTGGGCATGCGATACAGCACCAGCAGGGGTATTCTCCTTTGCAGCTGCGCAGCGCTTTGGTTCCGGTGGCAAATTTTGGCTCTGCCGCCGCATGGCCGCTGATTATATTGGGAATTTTATTTGGCGGGGCGGGAAGCTTTGCCTGTAAAATCGGAATTGTATTGTTTTCGGCTGCTGTGCTGTTTCAGATTGTGACCCTTCCGGTAGAGTTTAACGCATCCAGCCGCGCGGTGCGTATTCTGGGCGATACGGGTATTTTAGGGGATCAGGAGTTGCCTTATACAAAAAAGGTGTTAAAAGCAGCCGCGTTAACCTATGTCGCGGGGGCCGCGGCCGCTATTTTACAGCTTCTTCGGCTTGTGCTGCTGTTTGGCGGCAGGGACCGGGATTAAGGCGGAAAGGGAATAAGAATGTCAGATACGGTCAATATCAGAGAGCTTGCGTTGGACATATTATTAAGTGTGACAAAAGACGGGATGTACAGCCATATGATTTTAAAGCAGGTGTTGGATAAATACCAGTATCTGGATAAAAAAAACCGGGCGTTTCTTACACGCATGACAGAAGGCACGCTGGAAAATCTGATTCAGATTGATTATATCATAGATCAGTTTTCCAAAGTTCCGGTCCGTAAGATGAAGCCGGCCATTAGCTGTATCCTCCGGGGAGCCGTTTATCAGATCCGATATATGGATGCCGTTCCGGATGCCGCCGCGTGCAATGAGGCAGTGCGCCTGGCGAAAAAAAGGGGCTTTAAGAATCTGAGCGGGTTTGTCAATGGCGTACTGCGCAGCATCTGCCGCAGTAAAAAAGCGCAGGGAATAAATAAAGATCAAGAAACAAATAAAGGGATCATCTGGCCGGATCCGATAAAAGATCCCGATACTTTCTTATCCGTCCGCTATTCGATTCCAAAGTGGATGATTCAGATGTGGAAAAAAGAACTCGGAGAATCCGCAAATACACAGTCTGAAAATACAGGGTTCGAGAATACGGGGACTGTCAATACGAAATCTGTCAATACAAGATCTGTCAATGCAAGATCTGTTAATATAAGGTCTGTTAATATAGAACAGATGCTGCAGGCATTTTTAAGTCCCGCGCCCGTTACGATTCGTACGAATACAAGCCTCTGTGCACCTGAGGAACTGGAGCGGCGGCTGCATGCGGAAGGAGTAAGTACGGTTTTGTGCGAAAAACTGCCTTATGCGTTTCATATATCAGGCTATGACCATTTAAACGCACTGCTCAGCTTTCGGGAAGGTCTGTTTTATGTGCAGGATCTAAGTTCGATGCTTGTTGCTGAGACGGCTGCGCCAAAAGAACAGGAGTTTGTCATTGATGTTTGTGCCGCACCGGGAGGTAAGGCTGTACATATGGCGCAGATGATGCAGGGCAGCGGGCAGGTGCTGGCGAGGGATCTGACGCAGCATAAGGTGGATTTGCTGCTGGAAAATAGAAAACGGTGCCGGATTTCAAATATGCGGGCGCAGGTATGGGATGCCAGGGTATTAGACCATACGCTGGTGCAGAAAGCGGATCTTGTAGTAGCGGATTTGCCCTGTTCCGGCTTAGGCGTGATGCGCAGGAAAAAAGATATCCGTTTTCATATGACTTTGGAAAAAATTGCAGAGCTGGCCGATTTGCAGCGGGAGATTCTTTCTGTTGTATGCCAGTATGTAAAACCCGGCGGCAGGATGATTTACAGCACCTGTACGATCAGCCGGCAGGAAAATGAAGAGAATGCCAGCTGGTTTTTAAACGAACATACGGAATTTACACTTGTAAGCAGCAGGCAGATCCTCCCTGAGGCAGGAGGCGGAGACGGATTTTATATTGCCGCGTTTGCAAGGCGACAGGAAAATGAACAGGAAAAATGATGGATATAAAATCAATGACAAGGACGGAACTGTCTGCATTTTTAGAAAGCCTTGGTGAAAAACCATTTCGGGCCAGTCAGATTTTTGAGTGGCTGCATCAAAAACAGGTTTGCAGCTATGAGGAAATGACAAATATTTCCAAACAGCTGCGCACAGTACTGCAGCAAAAGGCGGAGCTTACCGTTTTAAAGAGTGCAAAAGTGCAGATTTCCAAACAGGACGGCACGAGAAAATATTTGTTTGCCCTGCCTGACGGAAATATGATTGAAAGCGTCCTGATGAAATATAAGCATGGAAATTCTGTCTGCATTTCATCTCAGGCAGGATGCCGGATGGCATGCCGCTTTTGCGCTTCTTCTATTGGCGGCCTGGTACGCAGCCTTAGGCCATCGGAAATGCTGGAGCAGGTTTATCGGATCGGACAGGATCTTGGAGAACGCATTTCTCATGTGGTAGTTATGGGCACAGGGGAACCGTTAGATAATTATGACAATCTGCTTCGTTTCCTGGAGCTTATATCAGACGAACATGGCATGCATATGAGCCAGCGCAATATTACAGTATCGACATGCGGCCTGGCGCCACAGATACGTGCACTGGCAGACAGGAAGCTGCAGATTACGCTTGCATTGTCCCTGCATGCGCCTTCGCAGGAAAAACGCCTGTCATTAATGCCTGTTGCGGCAAAGTATGAATTGCCGCAAGTTATGGAGGCTTGTGATTATTATTTTGCACAGACAGGAAGGCGGATGACGTTTGAATACAGCCTGGTGCATGGAGTCAATGATACAGACGAAGACGCGGCACAGCTTGCTTCTTTGCTTGGCGGCAAAAACTGCCATGTGAATTTAATTCCGGTCAATCCGGTCAAAGAGCGTACTTATAAGCAGCCGGATCTGGATACGATCGTCCGATTTAAAAATAAACTTGAAAAATATAAAATAAATGTTACTATTAGAAGAGAGATGGGCCGTGATATTGACGGCGCATGCGGACAGTTACGGAAAAAATATATGTAATGCAAAATAGATGTAATGCTAAGAAAAACAGTAACAGTTCAGCAAACAGGCATTAGCGGCAGGAAAGGCAGGTGGATGCAGATGAAAACATTTTCCATGACAGATGTTGGAAGACGGCGGGAAATGAATCAGGACTATATATATACATCCGAGAATCCGGTAGGAAATCTTGCGAATCTTTTTATTGTTGCGGATGGAATGGGCGGACATAATGCTGGGGATTTTGCTTCCAGGTATACTGTTGAGCATGTCGTGGAGCTGATTGCGGGCAGCGGGTTATCCGGACCGATTTCCCTGCTTGGCACAGCGCTTAGACAGGTGAACGCAGAGCTGCTGGCGCTGGCGGATGGGAATCCGCAATTAAAAGGAATGGGAACGACTTTCGTAGCCGCTACAATTGCAAACGACTGCCTGTATGTCGCAAATGTGGGAGACAGCCGGCTGTATATTGTCAACCACGATATTGTCCAGGTGACGAAAGACCATTCTTTGGTGCAGGAGATGGTCCGTATGGGAGAGATGAACGAAGAACAGGCCAGGATTCATCCGGATAAAAATATTATTACAAGGGCTGTCGGCGCGTTTAAAGAAATTAAAGCAGATTTTTTTGAAGTACAGTTAGGGATTGGAGATCGTATTTTATTATGTTCTGACGGACTTACGAATATGCTCAGGGACAGTGAGATCCGTAACATTATGTGCAGTCAGCGTGATCTTGCAAAGAGTGTGGAGCTGCTTGTCAAAGCAGCCAATCAAAATGGCGGGAAGGACAATATATCAGTGATCATCATAGATCCGTTTTCTGATGAGGTGAAAAGATGTTAGCAGAAGGGAAATTTGTAGCAGACCGATATGAAATACTCGCTAAAGTGGGCGCTGGCGGCATGTCTGATGTGTATAAGGCGAAAGATCATGTGCTTGGCAGGTTCGTGGCGATTAAAGTGCTGAAACAGGAGTTTGCGGAAGATGTAAATTTTGTCACAAAATTTCGGACAGAGGCGCAGTCAGCGGCGGGACTGGAACATCCAAACATCGTAAATATTTATGATGTCGGCAGCGAAGAAGGCTTTCATTATATCGTAATGGAATATGTGGAAGGCATTACGCTGAAAACATATATTGAAAAAAAGCGGCAGCTGTCATATAAAGAAACGATCAGCATAGCCATTCAGGTAGGCCGCGGCATAGAGGCGGCGCACAATAAAAATATTGTCCATCGGGATATCAAGCCGCAAAATATTATGATATCTACCGAGGGAAAAGTTAAGGTTACGGATTTTGGCATCGCAAGGGCGGCGACAAGCAATACGATTCATTCCGATGTGATGGGGTCGGTGCACTATTCTTCACCGGAGCAGGCGAGAAATGGGTTCGTGGACGGCAAAAGTGATATTTATTCGCTGGGCATCGTGATGTATGAGATGGTAACCGGACGCGTGCCGTTTGACGGCGATACGACTGTCGCAATTGCGATCCAGCATTTGCAGGAGGAAATGGAATCTCCGCGTAATTTTGTACCGGATCTTCCGATCAGCCTGGAGAAGATTATTATAAAATGTACGCAAAAAAGCGCTGACCGCAGGTATTCTACAATCAGCGACCTGTTGGAAGACCTGCGGCATGCGCTTGTCAGCCCTGACGAGGATTTTGTCGTATTGGCGCCTGCGTTTATACAAGATAAAACACGCATGATTTCCGCGGAAGAAGTCAGCCAGATACGGGAAGAGACGTCCGGCATCCCTGTTAATGCACGGGAATTAAGACAGGAACCGATGCAGCGTTATGCGCAGGAAGAAGACGAGGACGAGGAAGAAGAGGACGAAGGCGGTTTTTTGAACCCTAAAATGGAAAAAGCAATGACGGTTATGGGAATTGTCGCCGCGGTTATCATTCTTTTGATTGTCATTTATCTGGTTGCCAGTATGTTTGGCAGCTTTAAGTTCGGCAAAGGAAAGCAGGATAAGGACGAGGTGGAATTTCCGGACATTGAGACTTCTGCCCTGGACACAGATACGCAGACGGATACGGATTTGGACGAATCAGGCGCGGAAGAACAGGTTGAGATGATCAGCCTGCTTGGAAAAGAATTAGACGAAGCACGCAGAGAGCTAAAGGATATGGGACTGGAGCTGCGCAGGCTGGGAACGAAGGCTTCGGATGAGTATGAAGAAGGCCTGATCGCGGAACAGGACGTAAAAGAAGGAGAGTCCGTGGCAGTTGGGACAGTCATTCAGGTAACGGTCAGCAGCGGGCCTGCGGATTTTGCAATGATTAAAGTAACGGGCAATCCTGCAGCGACCGCACGGGATATGATAACCGCACATGGCCTGGAAGTAAATCCGGAGTCTAAATACGAATTTAATGAACTGCCGGAAGGCACCGTAATCCGCCAGTCTCCGGAAGCCGGCGCTATGGTGAAAAAAGGAGATGTTGTAACGCTTACGATCAGTAAGGGCATTGAGCAGGTACAAGTGCCTGATCTTAGAAAACGGACCGAAAGTGAAGCGGGACAGCTTCTTTTGGACAGTAATCTGGACCGGGGAGAAGTTACCTCTGCCTACGACGACAATATTCCGGAAGGCAGCGTGATCAGCCAGTCACCGGAGGCCGGAGCAAGTGTAAATGCTCACAGCAAAGTCAGTTTTGTAGTCAGCCTCGGCAAAAAAGAAATTGTCTACAAGATGAAAGACCAGACGATTCATGAGCCGGATAACAGCGAATATGTTATTTCTGCCAATATCACATTATTGGATGCAAACGGGGAAGAAATTGACCGTTGGGATGGAATACCGATCTCCTCTTTCCCATATGACATTTCTACAAATGCAAATATTACCACAAGTACAGGAACCATCTCCATCGAGTGGGTACTGGATGACGGAGAGACGCAGACACAGGCGGTATCCGTTAATTTTGATCAGAAATAGCAGGACGCAGACATGCAGGGAAAAATATTAAAAGGCATTTCCGGATTCTACTATGTACATGTAGCAGGATCCGGGCTTTATGAATGCAGGGCAAAAGGATTGTTCCGCCGGCAGAAGGTGAAGCCGCTGACTGGTGATCTTGTAGAGATTGCGGTGATAAGCGAATCAGACAAGATAGGAAATGTAGAAAAGATATTTCCAAGAAAAAATGAGCTTTTTCGACCGGCGGTAGCGAATATTGATATGGCGCTTGTCATTTTTGCGGCCGCGAGTCCGCAGCCAAATCTGAATCTTTTAGACCGGTTTTTAATACTGATGCAGATGCAGCATATGCCGGTAACGATCTGCTTCAACAAAATGGAACTGATTACAGAGCAGCAGAGAACGGAGCTTTTTCACATTTATGAAGGCTGCGGCTATCCGGTTCTGTATACGAGTGCCAGGCACCAGGAAGGCATACAGGCGCTGCGTGAGGCATTATCCGGCAAAACGGTAGCCGCGTCCGGCCCCTCCGGCGTCGGCAAGTCGTCCCTGATCAATCTGCTGCAGCCGCAGGCGCTGATGGAGACAGGAGAGATCAGCCGTAAGATTGAAAGAGGCAGGCAGACGACCAGGCATACACAGCTCATTCATATAGAAGGGAATACGTATATTATGGATACGCCCGGATTCAGTTCGCTGTTTTTGCCGGAAATGGAAAAAGAACAGCTGCGGCAGTATTACACAGAATTTGCCAGCTATGAGCCGCAGTGCAGATTTCAGGGCTGCAGCCACATTCATGAGCCGGACTGCGGGGTGAAAGAAGCCATTGCCGCAGGCGCGATACATCCGGTACGTTATGAGAATTACAGACTGTTATACGAAGAACTGAAAAGCAGAAGGAAATATTGACCATGAAATATCAAATTCACTTAAATGATAAGGACTATCTGCAGTTTAATATTTTTTACGCAACACATTCCAAGGTTGGAAAACACAGTATCCGGATGGCGCGGCTGGCTTTTCCGCTTGTCGCTGGCGCGGCAGTCTTTATATTTATTTTAGCCGGCGCGGCATATGGGCTTATCATAGGAGAAGCAGTCATTTTGGCAATCGCGTCTCTATACTGGGAACTTTACCTGCCAAAATATATCGAAAAATCCGTACGAAAAAATATAGAGCGGATTAAGACAGATGGCAAGATGCCTTATCATGCGCATTCTGAAATTGAGTTTTTAGACTCCATGATTATCGAAAGATCAGCGCATGGCCAGATACGGGTCAGTCGTGAAGAGATTGAAGCAGTATATGATGAACCCGAATATATTTATATTTTTTACGGCGCTGCACAGGCGTTTTTAATACCTAAGCGCTGTTTGGGCGGCAGTGAGAAGCAGGCAGCGGCATTTATTACGGAAACATACCAAAAATAATCATAAAATCCCATGTTATGAAGGAGCTTGCGTTTGATGAAAACAGTAATTGTCACAGGCGGCACGATCGATGAAGCCTTTGCCTTGTCTTATATGAAAGAGCAGAAATTTGATTATTTCATAGCGGCGGATGCAGGCATCCGCTTTTTTATAAAAGCAGGCATCCGTCCGGATGAAGTGCTTGGGGATTTTGATTCTGCGGATCCTTTACAGCTGTCGGCCCTAAGAAAAGATCCGCACATTACCTTTCACCAGTACCAGCCGGAAAAAGACGCGGTAGATACGGAACTGGCGCTGATGCTGGCGCTTGAGAAAAAAAGCAGTGAAATTCATATTTTAGGCGGAACCGGTACCAGGATGGATCATATGCTTGGCACTGTACGGCTGCTTGGATTTGCAATGGAGCGCGGTGTCTGCTGTTATCTTGTGGACGCGCATAACAGGATCCGGCTGATTCAGCAGCAGACAATACTGACAAAAGCAGGGCAGTATGGTACGTATGTGTCACTGCTGCCGCTGACTACGCAGGTAACAGGGGTGACACTGACAGGGTTTAAATATCCGCTGTATCATCATACGCTGGAGGGCTTTACTTCCCTTGGAATCAGTAATGAAATTGTGGATGAAACGGCAGTGATAGACTTAAAAGAAGGGATTGTAATTTTGGTGGAATCGAAGGATTAAGGGGGCAGTGGAATATGCTGTCATTGATATAAGATAAAGGAGTTTCCATATGAGTGATACAAAAATACAGTGGCATCCGGCATTTATTGCCGCCATGAATCTGGAAATGGCTGACTGCAGGGACAACCTGAGATTTAACAGGGAATATAACCTGAACGTGAAACCGCTGACCATAGACCTTCTGATCACGAAAAACCAGACAGACATATCCATCAACAACGAAATTGGCTGCATTTTCAGGGGACATAACATTATAGAATACAAAGACCCTGCTGACAGCCTGAACATAGACGTTTTTTTCAAAGTAGAAGGCTATGCCTGCCTTTATAAATCCTACGGCAAAACGGTTGATGCTATTGCCGAAAACGACATAACCATGACATTTGTCCGTGATAATAAACCGTCTGGCCTGTTTGCATATTTTCAGGAACACGGTTATCAGATATCAAGTCCCTTTAAAGGGATCTATTACATTACGGGCAATATACTATTTCCAGCCCAGATTGTCGTTACAAAAGAACTAAAGCCGG
>CAOKJJ010000150.1 GCA_948468465.1 uncultured Eubacterium sp.
GGAGTAGGAGCCGCAAGCCAGGCCATTTCCCCCTCGCCCGGCGTCCGCATAGCCATCAAAAAAACGCAACACAATGTCAATTCTGTTGCACAATATAAAATTTTGCCAATTGATAAAGCAAATGACATTGAGATACAGAAGGAGAAAGTGATGGAAACAGATGTAAAATTAACAAAATTGGCTGCCTGTGCCGGCTGCGGCGCAAAGGCGGGAGCGGGAACGCTTGTGCATATGCTGGAAGGATTTCGGACACATGAGGATCCAAGGCTGCTTGTGGGATATGATAAGAGTGATGATGCCAGCGTTTATTTTCTGGATGAGGAAACCGCGCTTGTGCAGACGACGGATTTTTTTCCGCCGATTGTAGATGATCCATATTTGTACGGGCAGATAGCCGCGGCAAATGCGATCAGCGATATTTATGCGATGGGCGGGGAGCCCAGGCTTGCGTTAAATATTATGTGCGTCCCGGATCAAATGGAAGCGGGGGCGGTGAAAGAAATTTTGCGTGGCGGTTATGATAAGGCATACGAAGCCGGGGTGATTATTACCGGTGGCCATACGATTCATGGAGCGGAGCCTATTTATGGATTGGCGGTTTCCGGTTTTGTCCATCCGTCGAAAGTATTAAAAAACTGCGGGGCGATGCCAGGAGATGTGCTTATTTTAACAAAGCCGCTTGGAGTGGGAATTCTTACAACCGCAGCCAGAGCGGACATGATGGAAAATCATGTGATGGAGCGTATTTACAGCCAGATGACACAGCTGAATCAAACGGCACGGGATATTATGGTGCGTTATCCGGTTCACAGCTGTACGGATGTCACTGGTTTTGCACTGCTTGGACACAGTCTGGAAATGGCGCAGGGCAGCCAGTGTACGATTCATATTAAAACAGAATGCGTGCCTTATCATAAAGAGGCTTATGAGATGGCTGAGATGGGATTCATTCCGGCAGGTGCATACCGCAACAGGGAATATGTGAAGGATGGAATTGTACACGGAACTGTCAGCCTTGCGATGCAGGATATTTTGTATGATCCGCAGACAAGCGGCGGGCTGCTTATGGCTTTGCCGGAAAAAGATGCGGCTGAGTGCTTAAAAGAATTAAACGAACAGATTCCTAATGCTGCGATTGTTGGATATGTTACAGAAAAAGAAGAGCAGTGGATTGTTTTGGAATCGTAACATATATTACTGTGAAAATTAAAAAGAAATGAGTGATAAAGACAGAAAAATCCTTGGTAAAAAGTGATTTTTCTGTCTTTTTTTGCATCATCTATCTGTATTGTTTAGGAGTTTGGATAACTGGCATATTATTTGTGAAACATCGTTCCGGTCTTGCCCTGGATGGCGTCTCTTGATTTTTCAAGCAGTGTAATGAGCGCGGTCCGTCCTTCCTTGGAGCCTGCAAAGTCAACGGCTGCTTCTACCTTTGGCAGCATGGAGCCTGCAGCAAAATGGCCTTGCTTGATATACTGTGCGGCTTCTTCTACCGATACGTCTTCCAGCCATGTTTCATCAGGCTTTCCAAAGTTCAGCGCTACTTTTTCAACAGCGGTCAAAATAATGAGATAATCTGCATCCAGTTCTTTTGCGAGCAGGCAGCTGGCAAAGTCTTTATCAATGACAGCGCTTGAGCCTTTTAAATGGTTGCCTTGTCTGGTGACCGGAATGCCGCCGCCGCCGCAGGCGATGACGAGATTGCCGGAGTCTACCATTGTGCGGATCGTACCGATTTCAACGATTTCGACCGGTTTTGGAGAGGCAACGACACGCCGCCAGCCTCTGCCGGAGTCTTCTTTCATAATGTAGTGAAAATCTTCTTCCATTTTTTTGGCCTGTTCGGCAGTGACAAATTTGCCGATTGGCTTGGAAGGGGACTGGAATGCCGGGTCGTTTTCATCTACGCGTACCTGCGTAATCATGGTAGCCACCGGGATATTGTCGATGCCGCGGTTTAAAAGCTCCTCGCGCAGTGCGTTCTGCAGGTCATAGCCGATATAAGCCTGGCTCATTGCCACGCAGACGGAGAGGGGAGTGTTCGGCTGTTTCTCATCCTCGTGTGTCAGCGCGATCATGGCATTGTTTACCATGCCGACCTGCGGCCCGTTTCCGTGTGCAACAACGACCTCGCAGCCTTCTTCAATCAGGTCTACGATGGCTTTTGCCGTAATTTTTACGGCAGCCATCTGTTCTGGTAATGTATTTCCAAGGGCATTGCCGCCAAGGGCAATGACGATTCTTCTTTTTTTAGACATGTTTTTATCCCCCTGCTGTTATTTGAATACTCTTGGGGTGCTTTTTTCTTCCAGTTTTTTTAAGATATCCGCAGGATCTGCGAATTTAGCAAGGAAGATCATTGCAGCGATAATATATGGCTTAAAGCTTGCTTCTTTGTATAAAGGATTGCGGTAACGGTCAAATACGGAAGCGTCTACTTCGCCTTCTTCGCAGCTTACGCCGGTGATGTCTGCAGGCAGGCAGTGCATATAGAGCGCTTTGCCGTCTTTGGTTGTCTTCATCAGTTCTTCGGTACAAGCCCAGTCTTTATGCTGTGCGTTTTGTGCAAGCAGTTCTTTTTCCAGGGCTTTGATGCCTTCGGTATCGCCGTTTCCGTATAATTCGGTACGTTTTTCCATAGCCGCGAACGGAGCCCAGCTCTTTGGATATACGATGTCTGCGTCTTTGAATGCTTCGGCCATATTGTTGGTCTTTGTAAAAGTCCCGCCGGATTTTTTAGCGTTTTCAGCAGCGACAGCTTCTACTTCTGGGAAGATCTCGTAGCCTTCCGGATGGGCCAGTACAACGTCCATGCCAAAACGGCTCATTAATCCGATAATGCCCTGCGGAACGGACAGCGGTTTGCCGTAAGAAGGAGAGTAAGCCCAGGTCATGGCGATCTTTTTACCCTTTAAGTTTTCTACGCCGCCGAATTCGTGGATAATGTGCAGCATGTCAGCCATAGCCTGTGTCGGGTGGTCGATGTCGCACTGCAGATTCACAAGTGTTGGTTTTTGTTCCAGGATGCCGTCTTGATTGCCCTGTGTGACAGCGTCTACAACCTCATGCATATATTTGTTGCCTTTTCCGATGTACATATCGTCGCGGATGCCGATGACGTCTGCCATAAAGGAAATCATGTTGGCAGTCTCTCTTACCGTTTCGCCGTGTGCTACCTGGGATTTGCCTTCGTCTAAGTCCTGTACTTCCAGGCCGAGCAGGTTGCAGGCAGAAGCGAAAGAGAAGCGGGTACGTGTGGAATTGTCACGGAATAAGGAAATGCCGAGACCGCTTTCAAATACTTTTGTGGAGATATTGTTTTCACGCATGAAACGAAGAGCGTCTGCAACGGTAAATACAGCTTCGATTTCATCGTCTGTTTTTTCCCAGGTAAGGAAAAAATCGCCGTTGTACATTTCTTTGAAGTTTAATGCGTTTAATTTGTCGATATAGTCCTGTAATGTTTTCATTGCTCCCATAATTAAAATCCTCCTGTAATAAAATAGTTATGTATTTTTTGATAGATAGCAGATGTTCGTTGTGAAGCTGTTATATTGTGATTTATTTAAAGTATTCAGCAGGCAGGGCTGCGTATACGGCTGCGCACGTAACAAGATCCTGTTTCCATGTCTTTTCGTTCGGTGCGTGTGCCTGTGCTTCTGCGCCTGGGCCGAAGCCGATGCATGGGATGCCGTTTCTGCCCATAATGGAAACGCCGTTTGTAGAGAAGGTCCATTTATCTGTTAACGGACGTGCTTCACGCATTGGAAGTGTTTCCGGCGCGCCGATGCGCTTGTCGCCATACAGGCTGGTGTAAGCTGCTTCCAGGGCTTTTGTTACCTTGTGATCCTTTGGAATCGCCCAGGTAGGGAAGTAGCATTCGATCTCGTATACGCAGCCGGTATAGGATGGGCGGTCATAGTTGTACATAGATACTTTCACGTCGTCGCCGTATTTTTTTACGCTTGGAAGCGCGCGGATTTCATCCAGGCAGCTTTCCCATGTCTCGCCGAAGGTCATGCGGCGGTCTAACGAGATCGAACAGGAATCAGCGACTGCGCAGCGGCTTGGGGAAGTATAGAAAATCTGTGATACGGTAACGGTGCCGCGGCCTAAAAATCTTGCTTCTTCCCAGTCTTTATTGTATTTTTCATCGAGCATCTTTACAAGGCCTTTGATTTCGGTGCCGTCCTCAGCATCGTTTTCATTTAAGGCACGGATGTCCTGTAAAATATCCGCCATTTTATAAATCGCGTTGTCGCCGCGTTCCGGTGCGGAGCCGTGGCAGGAAACGCCTTTGACGTCGACGCGTATTTCCATGCGTCCGCGCTGTCCGCGGTAAATGCCGCCGTCGGTAGGTTCGGTAGATACGACAAATTCCGGGCGGACTTTATCTTCATTAATAATATACTGCCAGCAAAGGCCGTCGCAGTCTTCTTCCTGGACAGTGCCGACTACCATAATTTTACAGCCTTCAGGAATCAGATTTAAGTCTTTCATAATCTTTGCGCCGTATACGGAAGACACGATACCGCCGCACTGGTCAGATACGCCGCGTCCGCCGATTTCGGTATCATTTTCATAGCCTTCATATGGGTCAAACTCCCAGTTTTCAATATTTCCGATGCCTACCGTATCAATATGCGCGTCATAGGCAATGATCTTATCGCCGCTGCCCATATAGCCGATCACATTGCCCTGCGGGTCAATCTGAACTTCATCAAAGCCTACTTTTTTCATTTCGGCTGCAATCGTGTCAATGTGTGCTTTCTCATCACAGCTTTCCCCTGGATTTTTTACGATGGCACGTAAAAATGCGTTCATATCTTTACTGTAGCCTTCAGCAGCTGCTTTAATTTTTTCGAAATCTGACATGTTTGAATCCTCCTTGTTGTTTTTTGTTAATTATTTTTATAAATTATTTTTTAGTTCTATTTTTTGATTTTAATTTTTTGTTTTTTCTTGATTTTCTTTTTTGAATTATATTACATTTTATTTTTTTGTTATTTTATTTTCTGAACATGCGCATGAAGCTGTATTTTAGTTTGAATTAATGTTTAATATCTTCAAACGGTTCTTTTTGTGTGCCGCATAAGCCTTCCCAGGTAATCTCGCGGTAACGGTCCGGATCGGTATCACCTTCGGAAGATACGAGAAGGACTTTGGAATCGGCGTTCAGTTTTAAAGCTTCTTTTAATTCTTTGTATTCCGGCATCGTCATAATGGCGTGCAAAAGACCCATGGTCACAGAACCGGATTCTCCGGAGATGACTCTTTCATCACCGCGTACCGGAGAGCCGTAAATACGTGTGCCGTTTGCGCTTACCCAGTCCGGGCAGGATACAAAGGCGTCTACGTGATTTTTCAAAATATCCCACGATACGGTGTTGGCTTCTCCGCAGGCAAGGCCGGCCATAATCGTTAGCATATCGCCGGTCACATTGACACGGCTGCCGTCGGCTTTGACTGCTGACTGATACAGGCAGTCTGCTTCGCCGGCTTCTGCGACAACCATAACCGGAGGATTGTCTGCGAAGCGGTTGGAAAAATAGCCTACGACCGCGCCTGCGAGTGAGCCGACGCCTGCCTGAATAAAGATATGGGTAGGGCGGCAGTCATCAGCTGCCAGCTGTTGGTCTGCTTCGAGGGCAAGTGTTCCGTAGCCCTGCATAATCCAGGTTGGAATCTCCTCATAGCCGTCCCAGGCAGTATCCTGTATGATAATGCCGCGCTGTGCTTCTTCGGCTTCCTTGGCCGCAAGACGTACGCAGTCGTCATAGTTCATATCTTCGATCGTTACAACGGCGTTTTCTTTTGCAATGTTATTCAGACGCGTCTGTGTGGAGCCTTTTGGCATGCGCACCACGCATTTTTGGCCCAGCTTGTTGGCCGCCCATGCGACGCCGCGTCCGTGGTTGCCGTCTGTAGCTGTAAAAAATGTAGCCTGGCCGAAGGTATCGCGCAGCTGGTCAGAGGTCAGGAAATTGTAATCGACTTCGCTGACGTCCTTGCCTGTTTCTTTTGCGATATGTCTGGCGATTGCATAAGAGCCGCCAAGTACTTTAAATGCGTTTAAGCCAAAACGGTATGATTCGTCTTTGACATATACGCGCGCAAGGCCAAGATATTGTGCCAGTCCGTTTAAGCGGGTAAGCGGCGTGACGCTGTACTGTGGAAAGCTTTTGTGGAAATGGCTTGCTTTTTCCATTTCTTCCAAAGACATGTTCGCAAGCTGCGTGTCTTCACTTTTTGTAATATGGTTTGGAACCCATTTGATTGGGGCTCCGGATGATTTGCTCATGATACGGTCCTCCTTATGTAATGAATCGTAATATAGATACTGATGTGCGGCACATGGTCCTGTGCCGATGGATTTGCAGATATTGTGTGATCTCCCTGACTCCCATTATAACAGCTGCCTGAAAAAAAGCAATACAAAAATGAAAAAAATTTATCATGATGCGAAAAAATTTGTATTTCTACCTATATAATGATGTTTTTTTAAGATAAACAAAATAAGAAAAAATTATTATCAATAAAAATTTTTTTCATAAAACCATTGCATTTTAGTAATAAGGATGATAATATAGACTCAATGAAAGCGGCATTTGTTAAAAGTGCACGACAGATGCGACGGATTTTGTGACAGATCATTGTGAAAAAGCATGAAACATCTGACTGGAAATTCTCCCTTACATCATTGTCCGGTCAGTCAAATTGGAAAGGGGACGTGAAAAACGTTCAAAAATAAGGAGAGGCGAAAATATGAACAGTAAGACAGGCGCTGGGGCAGCGACAGGGGAATTGTTCCGGCTGGACGGGAAGCCTTCGATCGGGCAGGCGCTCCCGCTTGCGCTGCAGCATGTGGTAGCTATGATTGTCGGATGTGTAACGCCGGCGATTATTGTGGCAGGAGTCGGCGGGCTTTCGGATGCGGATTCTGTGATTTTAATTCAGGCGGCTTTGGTCATGTCAGCGGTGACAACGCTCATTCAGCTGTATCCGATTATGCGCGGCAAAAAATTGTCGATAGGCTCAGGACTTCCGGTCATTATGGGAATCAGCTTTGCCTACGTGCCTACGATGCAGGCGATTGCCGGTGATTTTGGGGTTGCCGCGATTTTCGGTGCGCAGATCATAGGCGGTATCGTTGCGATTATCGTAGGAGTATTTATTAAGCAGATCCGAAAGTTTTTCCCGCCGTTAATTACCGGGACGGTTGTATTTGCGATTGGATTATCGCTGTATCCGACAGCGATCAACTATATGGCAGGCGGAACGGGCAGTGAGAGCTACGGTTCGTGGCAAAACTGGCTCGTGGCGCTTTTAACTCTTGTGGTTGTAACCGGATTGAATCATTATGGAAAGGGAATTTTTAAGTTATCTTCGATTTTGATCGGCATTATTGTCGGATATATCGTTTCGTTATTTTTTCATATGGTTGATTTTTCGGCAGTATCACAGGCATCCTTTTTCCAGCTTCCGCTTCCGCTGCACTTTGGCGTACAGTTTGAAGCGTCTTCCTGTGTGGCGATTGGTGTGCTGTTTGCGATTAATTCCATACAGGCGATTGGGGATTTTACGGCGACGACAACAGGCGGGATGGACCGGATGCCGACCGATGAGGAGTTAAACGGCGGTATTGTAGCTTATGGGATGTGCAATGTCATATGTCCGCTCTTTGGCGGGCTGCCGACGGCGACATTCAGCCAGAATGTCGGCATTGTAGCGTCTACGAAGGTCGTAGCTAAAAGAGTATTCGGGCTGGCGGCAGGCATCTTGCTGGTTGCGGGCCTGATACCAAAGTTTTCTTCGATACTGACGACGATTCCAAGCTGCGTGCTTGGAGGGGCGACGGTATCTGTATTTGCATCTATTGCGATGACAGGTGTGAAGCTGGTGACGGCTTCGCCGATGAACTATAGGAATACAACGATTGTAGGACTGGCTATCGCGCTTGGCATGGGCATTACACAGGCGAACGCGGCGCTGGCAAGTTTTCCGGCATGGGTGACGACGATCTTTGGCAGGTCTCCGGTCGTGCTTGCGACAATCGTTGCCATTATTTTGAATCTGGTGCTTCCAAAAGAACAGGAAGACCGAGCGATTGAAATTATGAAAAAGGAAGGAGCGGGCTGATGTTAGTAATCGGAAACGGAAAATTATTTACAAGGGACGAAAATTTACCATATATTTCAAACGGCGCGGTGGCGGCCGAAGGGACAAAAATCATTGCGTTAGGCCAGACGGAGAAAATAAAAGATACATATAAAGACGCGGAATTTATTGACGCAAAGGGCGGTGTCATTATGCCTGCGTTTATTAACACACATGAACATATCTACAGCGCGATGGCAAGAGGACTTAGTATCAAAGGTTACAATCCGAAAGGCTTCCTGGATATTTTAGACGGGCAGTGGTGGACGATTGACCGGCATCTGACGCTGGAGCAGACAAAATACAGTGCGATGGATACGATGATTTCCTGTATCCGTAACGGTGTGACGACGATTTTTGACCATCATGCCAGCTTTGGCCAGATCAAAGGCAGCCTGTTTGAAATTGCGGATGCGGCGAAGCAGCTCGGCGTACGCGCCTGCCTGTGCTATGAGATCTCTGACCGCGACGGCATGGATAAGGCAAAGGAATCGGTGGTTGAAAATGAAGAATTTATCCGCTATGCGTTAAAAGACGATACCGATATGCTTGCGGGCATGATGGGAATGCATGCACAGTTTACGATTTCGGACGCAACGATGGAGCTTGCGGCGGCTCATAAGCCGGAAGGGGCAGGGTACCATATCCATGTGGCGGAAGGCATCGAAGATCTGCATGACTGCCTGCATAAATACGGGAAACGGATTACCGACCGGCTGATGGACTGCGGGATCTTAGGAGAAAAGACGCTGCTTGGACACTGCATTTATATTAATTCCCATGAGATGGATTTAATCAAAGATACGGATACCATGGTCGTGCACAATCCGGAGTCGAATATGGGCAATGCCTGCGGATGCCCTCCGACGATGGAGCTTGTAAAACGCGGCATTTTAACCGGGCTTGGAACAGACGGCTATACGCATGATATGACAGAATCGTTTAAGGTGGCAAATGTGCTGCACAAGCATCATTTGTGTGACGCAAACGCGGCTTGGGCGGAAGTGCCGAAGATGCTGTTTGAAAATAACGCAAAGATTGCGAACCGTTATTTTCAAACACCGCTTGGGGTGCTGAAAGAAGGCGCTGCGGCGGATGTGATCGTCGTGGATTATGACCCTCCGACACAGCTGGATGAGACGAATATCAACGGGCATATTTTGTTTGGCATGACAGGAAGGGACGTCGTTACGACCGTCGGCAATGGAAAAGTACTGATGCAGGACCGTGAGGTCAAGGTGGCTGACACCGCGCAGGTTATGGCAAAGTGCAGGGAAGAGTCTGCAAAGCTGTGGAAAAGCATAAATGGGTAAGCACAGTACCGGCATCAGGGATATAGAAAATAAGAGTAACAGTTCAAAGGGTATCTGAACTGTTGTAACAGTTCAGATAACCCTTGAACTGTTACGCATCCGGCCATTGAAAATCGCTTCGCGATGGGCCGGATGCCTGCAACCACTACATTTTCATACGGTCTGCGCAGTAAATGCGCAGACCTACCTGAACTGTTACGAACTGTTACATATAAGAATATAATTGAAAAAAGAGGAGGATGTATCAATGAGCGATCTTATGACATGTATGCCGTTTGAGCAGCTGCTTAACTGGGTGCGTACAGAACATGATACAAAGGGCACGGTATTTGGCGTCCACAGGCCGTACACAGCGGATGGAAAAAAGGACTGGCATATTTTTGAGCGGCCGTTGGAAACACCGGTTGGGCCTGCGGCCGGGCCGAACAGCCAGCTGGCGCAGAACATTGTGGCGGCTTATTATGCGGGCAGCCGGTTCTTTGAGCTGAAAACAGTGCAGATCATGGACGGCGTAGAGCTTGCGGCATGTGTAAATAAGCCTTGTATCAAGGCCGATGATGAGGCTTATAACTGTGAGTGGTCTACGGAGCTGTATGTTCCGCAGGCACAGGATGAATATATTAAGGCATGGTTTTTGCTGGCGTTTGTTGCAAAAGAATACGGGCTTGGCAGCATGGACGGCTACCAGTTTAATATCAGCGTCGGCTATGACCTGGCTGGCATTCAGTCTGAAAAAATCAATACGTTTATTGAAAACATGAAAAACGCGGCCGGAACGGAAATGTTTCAAGCGTGTAAGGAACAGCTGTTAGCGCATGCGGATGAATTTCAACATATGACAAAAGAAGATATTGAAAGGATTCCGTCTGAGATCTGCAACTCAGCAACGATATCTACGCTGCATGGGTGTCCGCCGAAGGAAATAGAAAGTATCGCAAGTTATCTGCTGACCGAAAAAAAGATGCATACGTTTGTCAAATGCAATCCGACGCTGCTTGGCTATGAATTTGCAAGAAAAACGTTGGATCAAATGGGGTATGATTATATCGCGTTTGGAAAGTTTCATTTTGAGGATGATTTGCAGTATGCTGATGCTGTACCGATGCTGCAGCGTCTGATGCAGATGGCAAAGCAGCTGGGCCTGCAGTTTGGTGTAAAGATTACCAATACGTTTCCGGTAGATGTCAAGGCAGGAGAGCTGCCGAGCGAAGAGATGTATATGTCCGGCAAATCGTTATTCCCACTGTCGATTTCATTGGCAGCGAAGCTGTCACGCGATTTTGACGGCAGGCTGCGCATCTCGTATTCCGGCGGCGCGGACGCTTTTAATATAGAAAGAATTATAAGCGCAGGCGTATGGCCGGTGACCGTAGCGACGACGATTTTAAAACCAGGCGGCTATCAGCGTCTGCAGCAGATGGCGGAGCTTGTAAACGGGCTGGACTGCCAGAAGTTCGAAGGGATTGACGCGGAAGCGTTAACAAAGCTTTCAGAAGACGCCATTACGGACCGTCATCATATAAAACCTGCCAAACTGCCGCAGTCCAGAAAATCGAACGAGAAAGTGCCGCTCATGTTCTGCTTTACCGCGCCTTGTGAAGATGCCTGCCCGATTCATCAGGAAATTACCACCTATGTAAAGCTGGCAGGAGAAGAACGGTACGAAGATGCGCTCAAAGTCATTTTGAACCGCAACGCACTGCCGTTTATTACCGGAACGATCTGCGCGCATGGCTGTCAAAGCCATTGTACCCGTAACTTTTACGAAACGCCGGTACAGATTCGCGATACAAAGCTGCTTTGCGCCGAAAAAGCATATGACAATGTATTAAAAACAATACAGCCGCAGGGAACCTGCGATAAAAAAGTGGCTATTGTAGGCGGAGGCCCGTCCGGCATGGCAGCAGCGTTTTATCTGGCAAGGCTGGGCGCAAAAGTAACGATCTATGAAAAACGGGACAGATTAGGAGGCATTGTCAGTGCGGTAATTCCGGATTTTCGTATTGACGATCACCAGATTGAGAAGGATGTATCGCTCTTAAAACAGCTTGGCGCAGAGATTGTATGCGGAAAAGAAGCGCCTTCGGTAGCGCAGCTGCAGCAGTCGCATGATGCTGTCATACTTGCGGTAGGCGCATATAAGCGCAGCCAGCTGACGCTGGAAGGCAAACAGGCGGTAAACGCACTGGATTTTTTAGAGCAGTTTAACAAGGAAAAAGGAGAAGTTTCCCCTGGCAGACACGTCGTTGTCATAGGCGGAGGCAATACGGCCATGGATACAGCCAGAGCCGCAAAACGCTGCAAAGGCGTGGAACATGTCTATCTTGTATACCGCAGGACGAAACGGTACATGCCAGCGGATGAACATGAACTGCAGCTGGCGATTGCAGACGGCGTAGAGTTCAAAGAACTGCTTGCACCTGTAAAAATGGAACAGGGAGCGCTGCTCTGTGACCAGATGGCATTAGGCGATACCGATGATTCCGGCAGAGCCAGCGTACATCCGACCGGACAGACCGAACAGATACCGGCGGATACGGTAATCGCAGCCGTTGGAGAAAAAGTTCCGACAGACTTTTACGAAGCATGCGGAATCCATACAGACAGCAAAGGACGCGCGCTTGTCAATGAAAATCTGGAGACAAACGTAAACGGAGTTTATGTCATCGGCGACGGTCTGTACGGCCCATCGTTAGTCGTCAAAGGAATGGCACAGGCCATCAAGGCTGCGGAAGCGATCGCAGGCAGAGAGATTACAGCAGGCATGAGCGAGGCCGTATCCGCAGAAGCCATCTATGCAAGAAAAGGCATTTTGGAAGAACCAGGCAGCAAAAAAGAGGCGGAAAGATGCCTGGGATGCTCCTCAGTATGCGAAAACTGCGTGGATGTCTGTCCAAACCGTGCGAATATTGCAGTGCGTGTGCCGGGAATGGAACAGGCACAGATCATCCATGTGGACTATATGTGCAACGAGTGCGGCAACTGCAAGAGCTTTTGTCCATACGCAAGCGCGCCGTACCTGGATAAGTTTACCTTATTTGCAAATGAAAAAGACATGGCAGACAGCAAAAACGAAGGATTTACGGTACTTGACCGGGATACAGTCAAATGTAAGGTGCGTTATCTCGGAGAGGAGTTTATCTGGGAAAGCGGACAGGATGGAAAACTGTTTGAAGGGCTCAAACAGCTCATAGAAACGGTGGTTCGTGACTATTCCTATTTATTAGGAACCTAAAAACGATTTCTTGCGCAAAGTGGCAAAAATTTAACACGATGCAGCAGAATTGACATTGTGGGGGAGCTTTTTTGGTGGCTATCCGGACGCCGGGTGAGGGGGAAATGGCCGGGCTTGCGGCTCCTACTCC
>CAOKJJ010000151.1 GCA_948468465.1 uncultured Eubacterium sp.
GGTAACTACGGCGGATTTTATGTGAGTTTATACTGCCGTGAATAATTCAGGTTAAATACTTCTTTTCCATGATACTGAATATAACAGCCTCCCCCGGAAATCATTCCATCTGTCTGCAGCTGCAATACATCATTCTGAACAGATCCGGGATTTCGTCCTGTGCAGATGACAACCTGAATTTTGCGCTTTAGGCATTGCGCCAGCGCCCATTTCGCGCTCCCCGGAATCCCCTTATGCTCATCTCTTAACGTTCCATCTATATCCAGATAAATGATTTTAACCATATACAAACTGCCTTTCGCTTTTTCTATAGGAACCTGCCTGCATTCAGACTATCATAAAAAAAGAAGGCCTTCAATAAGATGGCCTTCTTTAAAATTTATGTACTCTTTTCAGACATTTTTTCATTTTCTGAACTTTTGTACACTTTCCAATTCTTTATTTTTCTTTTCCGCTAAATAGTTTTGATACGACAAATATAAGTATTCGATTAAAATAAAATACGGCGTTGAAGTTTCATATTCCATGTCGTATGTTACAGGAATCCGGATAGAATTAATGTATAGATTTTCCTCGCACAGCGAAGCAAGCGTATTGCTTTTCAGTCTTGTAATTGAAACTGCCGGCACGTTGCAGCCAGGTTATCCGAAAATGGTATATAGTTCCCGGTAATAACCGCAAATACTTCTCATTGTTTAGAAATTCCCTCCTCCGCCTCCATGCGTCGCGCCAGAAGACGATTCATGCGTGGAAGAGCCGCCCGAATGACCGTCGTAATTTGCGTTGTCCGGGCGATTGTTATCCTGCTGCTTTTCTCTGCGATTGATCTGCCGATACAAAAATATATCTTTCATTTTCGTCAGCTTCATACTGTCCTCTTTCACATAACAGTCTGCCACCAGCCGTCTGTACACCGATCCCAGTTTGTCTCTCATCCTTTCTACCGCAAGGAGCGAGATCACAAAGCCGATACCGAAAGCCGTCAGAAAATATTTGAGAAACGCAAACGGTTTTTTTGGAAGATGATCTGCGTCATATGGTTTCCCCATCCGTGCCTGCGTCAGATAATCGTCGCACAGACTGGCAAATATCGTAAACGCCTCCTCATATTCGCCTTTACTTAAATCATCCGAAAGCTGTTGCGCCATAAACCGCAGGCCTATGTCCGTAACCGCCGTAATTCCAAAGCCGCTCGTGGATACATACCAGCTGCTTTCTTCCATACTGATCAGAAAAAGTATCCCGTCTTTTTCCTCGCCAAAGCCGTAGCCATTCTCATCATAAAAATCATCGGCATATTCCATCGCAGATTTGCCCTGTAACGATTTACTCGTAACTACTACGATATCGGTCTGCTGCCGTTCGCTGATTTCATCGAGCAGCTCCAGCAGCTGCGTTTTTTCGCTGTCTGTAAGCAGATTCGCCTGATCCGTAAGCCTCGGGCCGGCTTGCCTGGCTGCCGCTGCCGGACATATGAAAACGACCGACAGCAGCAGAACCAGAGCTACGACATACCGCCTCTTTTTTATCTTTTGCATCCTCTTTCCTCCTATATCAGCCAGATGACGTAGAAAAGAATAAACAACATCGTGCCTGTGATGCCGGTAAGTCCCAGCAGCCATCTGAGATACGCGCCCTTATCGAGCGGCAGATCTCCCGCCATTTTTCCGTTTTGTCCGTTCATGGCAAAAAGATAATTCTGCCCGTTCCATGTCGTACTCAGCAGCCAGACCGGAAACAGGGCATATGTCACTTTGCCATTGTGCAGCCGGATACTACCCGCCTCTTTTCTGAAAGTCGTATAACCGCATACGGTCATGTCAAAAATATCCCGCACGCTTTTTTGGATCCGCTCATTGGCCCGCCCGATGCTTTCTTCGCTGTCCACATCATATTTATCCGCCAGATAGCCTGCCAGATACGCAGTCTGAAAATCTACTGCTCCTGAAAAATCAAAAGGCTCCAGCGTTTCCATTAAATCGTCGGGCATCTTCGCTGAACCGTCTACCGGAACATGAGCGAATTCTATGCTGCCGCTCCTGCTGACAAGAAAATGATTTGTCTCGGCATAATAATATTTGCTGTCGCTCCATGTCCGGATTTTTGTCGCCTTGTAACGCAAATTTACATCGGCTTTTGCATCGAACAGCCAGAACGGAACATACACGCCTTTGATTTCATTCACATGATTTTCGTCTTTGAACGCTTTGGGCAGCAGCCGTTTCCCGACATAAAAATCGTACAGCGCCTGTTTTGCGGCTTTTTTGTCCAGCTGAAACGGAATCACATAATCCGGCTTTTGCGCGCCTGTAAACTGTCCCGTCATAACTACCGGATTTCCACAATACGGACAGGATGTGGCAGCCGTATTTTCATCACACGCAATCTCACCGCCGCAGGATTTGCAGACATAAGAACGCAGACCGTCCGTCTCGCCGTCCTGCCACTCTCCTGCGGTAACTTCTTCCCAGTTCAGCTCATCCGGCTGATCGTTTTTCAATTCATTGTCATAACGTGCCAGCGCCGCCATCTCAAATTCCGTATCGCAGTACGGACACTTCATCTTCTGCAGCGTACTGTCAAAAGCGATGGCTCCACCGCAGCGCAGACATTTATATTCTTGTATTTCCTCCATGTTCTTTCCTCGTAATTTCCCGCGTTCTTTCCTCGCAGTTTCGCGCGTTCTTATTCTGATCTATTTTAGATCGTTCTGGTCAAATTTGTCGCCGCATTCCGGGCAGAATTTCGGCGGATGCGCAGGATCCTGCGGCTCCCATCCGCACTTATCGCATTGATAAAGCGGCGTTCCTGCCGGCTTTTTGGCGCCGCAGTTCTGACAAAATTTTCCCTTGTTTAACGTCCCGCAGGAACAGGTCCATCCGGCGCCGTTCACCGGTCTGGCTGCGCCGCATTCCGGACAGAAATTGCCGGATGCCGTCGTACCGCACGTACATGTCCATGCGTCTGCCTGCGCCTGCCGCTGTCCTGTCTGCTGCCCCATCGCAAACAGGTTCTGTGCATTCGTGCCGCCTCCTGCGTTCATCGCCATACCCATGCCTACAAAACCATTCATTGCTCCGGACGGATTCGCAGCTGCCGCTTTCATGGCATCTGCCTGCGCGCCTGCCAGAACAGCCGCTGCCATATTCGGATTTTGCAGCGCGGCTGTGCGCTGAAGCTGTCTGATCATCTCTGCGTCTTCTTCCGGCAGGGTTACAGAACCAAGGGCAATACTGACTACCTTTAATCCCCGAAGCTCCTCCCATTTCGCCGAAAGCGCGGCATTCATCGCCTGCTCCAGCTCCGCCGTATGCAGCACGATCTGATTTGGACGCAGCTCCATGGCAGACAGTCTGCCAAATGCAGGCTGCAGCGCACTGATAAATTCTGTTTTCAGCTGACTTTCTAACTCATCCCGCGTATAATCCTCCTGCACATTGCCGCAGACATTCGCATAAAACAGCAGCGGATTTACAATTTTATACGAATATACGCCGGAACAGCGAATGGAAACATCCACGTCCAGTCCGATTTTTGAATCTGTCACGCGGAAAGGAATCGGATTTGGCGTACCAAATTTATTGTCTGTCAGTTCCTTTGTATTAATATAATACACGCGCTGGTCTTTGCCGGTATCTCCGCCATAGGTAAAACGTCTGCCGATGGTCTGAAACGTCTCTAAAATGCTTTTTGAAAGTCCGCCGGTAAAAATACTCGGTTCCGTAGACATATCATACCGGAACTCTCCTGGCTGCGCGCATATCTCTGCCACTTTTCCCTGTTCTACAATGATCATGCACTGACCGTCAGCTACCGCAATCCCGCTTCCATTTGAAATGACGTTGTCATTCCCTTTTTTGTTCGAAGAACGGGAACCTGTCCGTTTGCGCCCTCTTGTAACCATGACGTCTTTTTCCATCGCGTCACAGTAAAAAAACTCTTTCCACTGATCCGCAAGCGTACCGCCCAACGCGCCCGCTCCTGCTTTTATAAGTCCCATAAATAATCTCCCTTCTGCCGTTTCGCATTGTTTTATCTGATTGTTCTTTGCTCATTTCTGCATTCCTGTTTGTAAAAAACGGTTACTGATAACCTGTGCACTGGTTTCATTATAATATGAAATACTCATTTTTTCAATTAGGAATCCGGACACGAAAAAAAGACTATCCCATCGCTTTACAGCGAAAAGAGATAGCCGGATAAGCGGTTCCCCGCGCGAATACCGGGCGCGTAAACCTTATTACACCATTTGGGCAATCTACATTGTTAACTTCTCCACTCAACGATATCTTCCATTCTTTTACGAGGCCTTTCTTTGGGAAATTCGCCAGGATAACCAAACGCAATAGCGGCAAGCAGCATATTTTCTATAGAAGCGCTTACCGACTGGACATTACAGATTTCATAAACATAGGTCAGCCGTACTTTGCTTCATTTTGTCCCAAAATATGAATATCTGTTCTAATGCTGAACCAGAGGCTTTCGGGCAGCATTAAAAAATCTGCCTGACTGCACAGACCCCCTGCATTTTTTCAAGATACCAGACCACCTGCGCATTACTGCGATCCTCCGGAAGCCTTAGGGAAATGACTGCGTTGTATACCCCGCCGTCCTTTGGCTCGTTCAGGATCACATTACCGACTTTCAGCCCGAACGCCTCCGCGGCAGAACGGATTTCCTGGAGTTTTACCACATCACGAAACTCGACATAGACGTGCATCCACATATCATTGTGTGTAAAATGATCAGAAATACCGCGAAACTTCGTCACAACGATGTAAACCGCTCCCGTGGCAAGGATACCGCCCACATAAAACCCGATTCCGATCGCAAGGCCGATACACGCGGCAGCCCACAGGCCTGCCGCAGTCGTCAGCCCCCGGATCTTTGTATTTCCTTCAATAATAATGCTGCCCGCTCCCAAAAAACCGATCCCGCTGACGACCTGAGCGCCCAGCCTGGCCGGATCTCCGGTATGAAACTCCTCATACATATATTCTCCTGTCAGCATCACAAGCGCCGCGCTCATGCACACCAGCGAATAGGTGCGCATCCCAGCCGAACGATTTGCCTTTCCCCGTTCGATGCCCAGGATTCCTCCACATAAAATCGAAAGAGAGAGCCGCAGGATACCGGAAAAAATACGCATATTTTCTGCTTCGCTGATCAGATTGAAAAACCACTGTCCCATGCGGACGTCCCCCTTTCTGTTTTTCTGTTGCTTCTTTCAGATATGCAGACTGTTTCTCATCTGAAAGGTTAATTTCCTGCTACCCGTCTTTCCAGCCGTTTCTGCCTGATCTTTTTGATCTTGTCCATACCGCTGCCCTGTCCGAAATACAATGCAACCGAAGATAAGATCATCAAAACGACCGTATAGACAAAGCTCATCGCTCTGGCATCCACAGATGCGGATTCATCGGACGCTGCTTTGATCACGATGCCAAGCGGCTGTAACAGCGGATGATACAGGAATACCGACATATCATAGTCCGACAGCAGTCCGTTAAAGTTCAGAATCACAACTGACATGACCATCGGGAAGATTACCGGAAGGATCACCTTGCGCATCGTAGTAAACGCGCCTGCGCCCATACATTTCGCCGCCTCCTCCAGATCACCGTCCAGAGAGAAGAAGGCCGCTTTGATCATCCGGTAGGAAAACGGCAGCTTGATCACCGTATAGCCAATCAATAAGATCACGGTCGTTCCTACAAGTACTTTGTTAAAGATCAGCGGATTTTTATCGCCATAAGCTACGGTAAGTCCTAACGCAATCAATGTACTCGGCAGAAGCCATGGAATCAGCACACCGTATTCAAACAATACATTCAGCTTGTTTTTGGACTTCTGCACAAACCGGACACAGATCACTGAGACTGCCGCCGCAAGTACCGCCGCCAAAATGGAGTATACGATACTTACAATATATGGCTCGATCGCTTCCATCGAAGTAAACAGCTTTTTGTAGTTATCCAGTGTAAAGGAAGCTGCGGTCAGCTCTCCGGTCTTGATCGTTAAAGAATCACAGAAGGAATACAACACGACGAGCACGATCGGCACCGTATAGATTGCAAACATCACATAAGCTACGACATGAGCCAGCACATTCAGCGCCGGGTTTTGGATTTTTTGCTTCGTCAGCTTCGCTTTTGTCTTTGATACCGAAATATAGTTGCCGCCCTTTTCGATTTTACTAAAAACAGACAGCAAAATAATCGTCGCCACACCGAGGATAATCGCCAGAAACGCGGCCACTTCCCTCGAATACGTAGATCTGGAAAACGTAATGATCATCGGATTAATCGTCTGAAAATTCTCCCCGCCGATAATGACCGGAGCCGCCATAGCGCCAAGTCCGGTTAAAAACGTCAGGATCGTAATCGCAAAAAACGTAGGCTTTAATACTGGCATAACAATCTGAAATAAAATCGCCCCGCCCGAAGAACCCATATTCTTTGCCGCCTCGATCGTATGATAATCCAGGCTGTGGATCGCGTTTTTCAAAAACATCATATGATTTTGCGTACAGGCAAACGTCATAACAAACACGACGCGCCATAGCCTACAAACCAGGACGGATTCATATTCGGGAACACCTGCAGCAAAAGTTTTGTCAGCAGCCCTTTCTCGCCGTACACATATTTATATCCGGATACAAGGACAACGCCGCCGTAAACGAGCGAGCTCATATAGGCGAGTTTTAAAAGTCTGGCGCCTTTGATCTCCCAGTATTCTGTAAACAGCACGCACAGCGTCCCTACAATATTAACCGTGATCACAAGCGTAACCGCGAGGACAAAGCTGTTCCAAAGGCTCTGCATCGCGCGTCTGGAAGAAAACACCTTACCAAATACTTCCGTGGACACCTGCCCGTCATGATAAAATACATTTCCCAATAAGTATACCGCAGGATATACGATAAACGCAAGGATCATCCATGCAATTATTACTTTTAAGATGATGCCAGGTATGTTCATTTTTTGTTTTTCTTTCATAACCGTCCTCCTTGCTGTTTTTAAAACTGCATAATATCTTTCGGATGCAGATAAATCTGGATCTGCTGCCCCTGCCTGAACGATGCCCCTGCATCATTCAGCTGGATCACCCGCAGTACCTCTCTGCCGACCCTGACACGGTATTTTGTGATCAGGCCGTTATAATCATAATCCATGATCTCGCCTTTTAACGCAACCCTGCCTTCCCCTGGCGCAAAATGGATCAGTTCCAGACGGATATATGCGTGTTTTGCCGCGTCTAGCCTGCCGCCTGACTGCTTGTTGATCTCTTCGATCACCTCTTTGCCCAGCTTATTAATATCGCCGATAAAATCACAGACAAACTCGGAACCGGATCGGTTGTAGATCTCCTGCGGCGTCCCGACCTGCTCTACATAGCCGTTGTTAAATACGGCGATCTTGTCCGATAACATCAGCGCCTCTTCCTGGTCATGCGTGACATACAGCGTTGTGATCCCCAGATTCTTCTGCAGCTTTTTTAACTCTCCGCGCAGCCCGATACGCAGTTTTGCGTCCAGGTTGGAAAGCGGCTCGTCCAGACAAAGGATCTTTGGCTCTAACACGATCGCCCTTGCAAGCGCGACCCTCTGCTGCTGGCCGCCAGACAGCTCCGAGACATTCCGCGTGAGCTGCGAATCCTTGATCTCAATGACCTTTGCAACGTTTTTTACCTTCTGGTCGATCTCACTTTTCGACATCTTTTTTACTTTTAGCCCAAAAGCAAGATTTTCATATACCGTCATCGTCGGAAAGAGCGCGTAGCTTTGGAACACCATACCGATGCCTCTTTTTTCTACAGGCACCTCCAGTATATTTTTCCCGTCTACCAGAATCTCGCCGCCGCTCGGATTTAAAAATCCCACAAGCGCACGCAGCGTTGTCGTTTTTCCGCATCCCGAAGGCCCTAAAAATGTGAAAAACTCTCCGTCTGCAATCGTCAGATTCAGATTTTCAATCGCTGTAAAATCGCCATATCTGATCTCTATATTTTTAAAATTAATCATATGTGCCACCTCGTATTTTCTATCCAAGGCTGCTGCTTACATAAATTCCAGCTCAACCTTTTCTAACCACTGATCCAGGTTTTGTGCTACAAATTCCCAGTCGATGTCCTGCTGGTGTACTTTTCCAACAAATTCCTTTACATGATCCTCCGCCTGCTCAAACGCTGCCTTCTGGCAAGGCACGGTGCCGAACTTTTCCATCCACGCTGTCTGTGTCTCGGCAGAGCCGAACCAGTTCGCAAATTCGATCGCACGATCCTTATTGTCTCCGCCCTTTAAGATCGCAATCTGCTCCGTAACATACGGCACGCCGATTTCTGGGGACATGATCTCAAATTTGTAGTCTCTTTGCTCTTCGTTCTGCAAGACGCCGCTTCCCCACATCTCACAGATCGGATGGCTGCCGTCGATCACCGCTCCTACATAGTCCTCGCCTTCTGCTTCCATATGGCCGTTCTGCACCCAGTTTTTTACAAACTCCCATCCTTCTTCAGAGATGCCGGCTTCGCCGTCCGGATCCTGATAACGTACCAAAAGGCTTGCCAATATGGTCTTTCCGGTACCGCCGCCAAAATTTAAGATTGTATATTTGTCCTTCCATTTTTCATCGGTAAGGTCTGTATAATCTGCCGGATACTCGTCCAGATCTGCATTCATAATATTTACAAGCGGCTGGATCACAAGCGGATAATAATAGCCGTCCGCATCGCCGAGCGACAGATCCACTTCGTCCTTCCATTCCGGCTCCCACTGATCCAGTGTATCCTCTGCCTTTAATTTTTCATATTCCACGTTATTTAATCCAAACACAAGATCTGCCTGCACATTGTTTTTCTCTGACACGATCCGGTTGCCAAGGTCGCCGCCCTGAATCTGTACAACCTGCACATTAAATCCGTTTTCTTTTGCATAATCCTTTAACCATGCATCTCTGCCGTCAGAGCCGGAATTGGTATAGATGACAAGAGATGCGCCGCTGTCCTCTCCTCCGCCCTGCTGTGACTTTTCACTGTCTGTGTTGTCTGTATTACTGTTATTGCCGCCCCCATCTTTGCTTCCGCACGCGGATAAGGTGACCGCCATCATTGCTGCAAGCCCTAACGCTAATATTTTCTTTACTTTCATATACGTTTCTCCTTATCATTTTTCTTTATTTATTGTTGTTCCTTCTACATCTTTTCATCCAAATAATTTCGTAAAAGCGCAGGCCAGTCCGTCTGCAGGATCTGATAGCCCAGATCGATCAGCCTGCCCCAGCTTTTTTCAAAGCCTTCTGCAATCGCCAGATTGTCGTCCAGACCGCCGGACAATACGATCTCATCGTTCAGACGGATCACATTGACCCACGGCAAAATCCCTTCGTCAGTCAGCTCCTTCAAAAACGCCGGGTCTGTAAACGGCCCGTTCAGATCGGAAAAGATCAGCTCTGCAGCCGCCACATTGACATCGTATTTTTTGACTGTTTCCCATTCCTCCATTGTTTTTACGATCGGCATATACATCAGGCCTGTCCCGCTTGTCGCAAGCTCTGACAACAACCGCTCATGTACGCCCGATTTTAACAGGATCTGCGTATCCATCTCCTTTGCTTTTAAAAACGGAATGATCTTTTCCCAGTAAAACCAGGAGCGGTCAATATTAATGAAGCATTTCCCGCGAAACCGTTCCAGCACTGTGTCTAATCGTTCAACCCTCTGCCCTACATATTCCTGAAGCGAATTTAACGTCTTTTTAGACTCCACCTCCGCAGCTGTCATTTCACGGATATCCCGCCTGATGCCAAGCTCCGCCGGCTCTTCCCCGTTGTGGAACGCGAAAAACACCCCGTCGATCGTCATGGATACGTCCACCTCGATCATATCAGCACCGTGTAAAAGCGCATTTTGGTACGATAAAATCGTATTCTGTACGACGCTCCCGCCGCATGTTCCCCTATGAGCCGCTATCAGCACCTTTTTTCTGCACACAGCTTCCTGCAGCTCTTTGTTTTTGCTGTACATTCTTCTCCTCACTTTCTTTTCTTTTATTTTGATGCATCTCCAGCTTATCTCAAATATTGGAACGTGTCAATTAAATTTTTTGAATTTTTTAAAAATTTGTACAGAATAGTTAAATATTGCAGTTTGTTTTTATGCATAAATACCATTTTTTGTCTTTTTCAAAAAATGGAACGTTCCATATATTGTTGTATTTCTATGAACAATTTATAAATACTAAAAAACGGGGCTGCCGCACCAGGCAAAACGCAAACAAGATCGTATCCTTTGTTTCGTTTTACTTAATGCGACAGCTCCGTTTCTAATGGAATCCATCAAACTTACCATTTTTCAGTTAAACATATCATCGCAGATCCTTTGTGCATCTCTAAGCGCTGCCTCCACCTCCGCAGCCTCAAAAATGACATTCATAAACGCTGACCCAATAATATCCTCAAACGCAAATTCATCAAACCTGTCGTTAACCGCTTCCCTGTTTCTGCGCTTTCCTTTTTCAAGCATATTCCCGATATCCTCGATCCATGGATACAGTTCCAGCACTTCGGCGTTTTTTATCATATTCCGGTTTGGGATAAATCCGCCTAAATAAGTTACCATCTCCGCAGTCTCATCTGCATACAGCCATTCGAAAAACTTGCAGCATTCGGCTGTTTTTGACGAGCTTCTGGTAATACCGATACTTCCGCCGCCCAATAGCGGCTGTCCTCCAGGCACCTGTGAAAAAATGATCTTGCCTGCCGCTTTTGCATTTATCGAATGTACCATATCCGAGGCATAGTTGGAAAAAGTAATATTCATCGCCGTCATGCCGTCAGAAAACATATTCGCTGTCTCCCGCCACCATAAATGCGTATCATTCGTCGCATATTTGCACGATTCCAGACAGGTGCAAAACGCCTCCTTCATTTCTTCGGTACAGACGCGCACCTTACCGTTGCAGTCAAACACACTCGTATTTTTTTCATAATAACGGAGCATGACTTCACAGGCTGCCACAAACGATCTTCCATACGTCAGCGTATGCCCGTATACGGTCGGCGATCTGCGGTTGTTTTTCTGCGTAAAAAACCCTGCCGCCTGATTGTATTCCGCAAATGTTTTGGGCACTTCCAGCTTTCTTTTGTATGTTTCATAAAACTCACGCTTAATAAGCTCGTTTTCAAACAGATCTTTGCGGCAGAACAACATCTGCACACAGGCATCCAGTGGGATCGCATACGTTACCCCATGAATGACCGAATACTCTTCCGAAATGCCGGGGATCAGCTTCTGCACGACATTCTGCATCGGCTGGCTGTCCATATCCAGCTCCTGGTAAATACGTTCGCCATCCTTTTCCATCCATGCCATATCGATGCGCACAAGGTCGAAAACCGTTTCCTGTCCCGCCTGCATCTTGGATACCATTCTGCGCAGCTCGTCATAAGGCACTTCAATAACCTTGACATCGATGCCGGACTGCTTTTTAAACAACGGCAGCAGCCTTCGGATCGCTTTGCTTGTCGCATTTTTGACCGATAACAGACGCAGGGTTTCTTCTTTTTTTACCAGATAACGGGGACGACTGCGAAAGCTCCCTGCCTCTACAATCCTTTCCTCTTTTTTTTCTAAAATATCTTCCGCGATCCGATGTCCCATCAGCTTATAGTTCATCTCATAACGATTCTCATCCGCCAGCCCAAATTCTTTGTTTACGACCGCATAAACAACCGGCAGCCTGACATCCGGATTATAGCGGTTTGCCATATGCAGGCTGTCAACGTCTTCGTCAGACCTGGCAATTACCGCATCAAACGAATCTGCCGCGTACAACACGTCAAACGCCCTGTTAAATTTCATAGGATCCGGCGCCGCAAAAACCTCAAAATAGCAGCCTTCGCTCTCAAACACTTCCGAAACCGCTTCTACAAACCTTTTGTCGTCTGTAAAACTAACATCCTCGCATAATACCGCGATGTTTTTATTCCCATCCCGCACGCATTTTTCCGCGATCTCCCTGCCTGCCCTCGCATAGTCAAACGTCGCAAACACAGAATGCTTCGGAAATCCCTTCACGTATCTGTCCAGCATAATGATCCGTGTCCCTTCCGGAACGGACGCCTTATTTTTCAGCAGCGAACTTACAAGGATCACAGCTGTCGGATTACGGGAAAGCGCTTTGCTTAACAGCCTTTGCTCCACATATTCCAGCCCGTTCGTACACAAAAGCTCCAGCGTGATCTCCTGCCGCCCAAGCTCCTGCTCGATGCCGGCATACAGCTCGCTGTATTTTGTCATATCAATCCTTGGCACAATGACACAGATATGCCTGGATGTGCCGCTCCTTAACTGGCTCGCCTGCGAATTGATCTGATATCCAAGCTCCTTTGCCGCCTGCTCGACGAGCTTGATCTTTTCTGCGCTGACATTCCCTCTGCGGTTGAGTACATTGGATACCGTCCCATGGGATACCCCTGCGCGCTTTGCAATATCTTTAATCGTCGGCATAAGCAGACTCTGTGCCAGAGAAGATCCTTGCAGGTTTGATCTTATCTCGTTTATTTTTATCCATATCGTTTGTTTCCTTTATCCACAATATGCTTATTCTATCATGATTCCATGCAGATGTAAATTATTCATCCATAAAAATTTCAACCATAATACAGCCTGCGGATTGCCATAAAACTATTTTCTTTCCCCGCTGCCTATGCTACAATGCTTTTATGAAAGTACATGAACTGAGTTTT
>CAOKJJ010000152.1 GCA_948468465.1 uncultured Eubacterium sp.
TAGGGATTCTTAACATTCTGGAGTAGGAGCCGAAATCCAGGCCCCGCCCCTCATCTGGCGTCCGGATAGCCACCCCCTCCCCAAAAAAAACACACCAAAATGTTAAAAGTGTTTCTTTTCTGATTCATATAAAAAGCAGGAGAATTATTTTTACTCCTGCTTTTTATATATCATTCTTTTTGTATATCTGACTGGAAATCCTCTTTAGAAGTAAACGCGAGCAGATATTCCGGGGTAGTGTTTAAAAGTTCGGCAAAAATTGCCACCTCGTAATCAGCGACAAAACGGATGCCAAGTTCGATTTTTGTGATAACATTTTGTGTCAGAGTATCATACCCTGCCAGGGCAGCCATGATTTCCAATTTTTTGGCGGATAAATGTTTTTCTTTTCTCAGTTCCCTTATCCTGATTCCACATACATTTTTGCGGTCTTGATTGTACCAGAAAGATTTCATTACTGTACTCCATCACATATAATTCTTTTAAGAATTCTATTTCTTGTATTCCATAATATCTGATATATCACAGTCAAGTATCTGACAGAATTTGTCAATCGTGTTTGTGCTGACGCTTTCATTTCTTTTCAGTCTTGTAATCTGTGACGGACTTACATTGTATTCATTAATCAGCTTATATTGTGATATATTCCGCTGCTTCATTACGTTCCACAAGTTATTGAATGTTATCATAAAAAATGCTCCTTTATAAATTTAACCTGCTTCTTTCCCAATTATTCTAAACTTATCTCTGAAAAATCAATCTCGAAATCTTCATAAATTCCAGCTTTTACTTTATCGGAAAAAGAATACTGCTCAAAAGTATCATGTTCAAAATTGTAAGTCATGATCAGTTGTTTTTCCGGATCAACAATCCAATATTCCCTAACTCCCGCAGTACGGTATAGGAACAGCTTCTTATTATAATCCATCTGTCGGCTTGACGGCGATACAATTTCTATGATCCAATCCGGCGCGCCTTTGCACCCTTCATCCGTAAGTTTGTTTTTGTCACAGATTACACTGATATCCGGTTCTAAATATGTTTTATTATCAGCATTCAAGAAAACGGCAAATGGTGCCGGGAAAACTTCACAGTCCCCACTATTGCGCCTGATGTAATCTTCAGCTTGATAAGAGATTTTCATTACGATTCGCTGATGTATTCTGCTGGGCGTTGCCATCATATACAGTTCACCGTCAATTAATTCCGCCCTTTTTCCGTCTGGCAATGCATAGATATCTTCGATTGTATAATCTTCTAATTCTCTTGCTAATGCATCCATTAGACCACCACCTATTCGTTTATTTTTATAATGATGCCATGCGCTCCAGTACAAATTCCAGCAGTTCTTCTGAAAACAACCGCTTGCCTGGCATTTCATACACGCTTCGACCTGCGAGCATATCTGACCATCCGCATCCGGCCGGAGCAGCCGCGATATCGGCCTGCTTTAGCATCGGCAGGTCAAATATGCTGTCTCCGGCCGCGGCTGTGTGCCCGGCTCCCGCATATTGCGTAAATCGCGCCACAGCCGTTCCTTTATTCAGCTTCTTTGGAACGACATACAATTTTTCACCATTTGTAAATACTTCTGTCCCGCATGGATGCAGCGCCTGCCTGATACGCATGGCCGCATCCTGTGCGGACCTGCATTTTGTAAACAAAAACAATTTTTGAATATCCCGTACTTCTAATATCCTGCTTTTTTCCTGTTCCAGATAAGAAGCGGCTGCCGCCAGTTCTTCCCTGCTGTCTGCAATCAGCCGCAAAGACTGTTCATACCATGCCTGGTCGCTGTTCCCGTCTTTTAACAGCACCCCGCCATTGCAGACAAGCGCAGACGGCAGCTTTCCGATTCCAAGGTCTATGCGGCTGTATTGTTCGATCGTTCTTGTTGTCACCGGAACAATGCCCATGTGCTTTTTCAGTTCAAGCAGCAGACGGTATGTCTTTTCTGTTATAAACGAAATCTGCCGTCCTTCATACAGCTCCACGTTTCGTTTAAGGCTGTTATCCTTCCAAAACTCATGTTTATAAGAATAAATGAGCGTATTGTCCAGATCCGTATAAAAAATATTCATCTATAAAAATGCCTTTCTCTATTTTTTATCCGGCATATGGTACATTTGATTAAATTCACGTTTAATATTTTCAAGGCGTGCCTGATCTTCTATGCGCTGCTTTCTGGCCTGATCCTGAATCTGCCTTGTTTCCTCTATGCCGGACACGATCGTTTTCCATGTCGTCTCCAGCGTTTCGATTTTAATAGAACTGCCGGAGGCCAGCTGTGCGGTATATTTCGACTGTTCTACGGTATTTCTTGCGTTTTTAATTAAAAGCTCATTTGTTTTTTGGTCAAGCGCTGACATTGCTTCTGCCTGCACTTTTTGTCTTTTTAACATAATTGCCTGTGCAAGCGCCTGTTTAAACACCGGGAGTGTAATGATAAATGCAGAATTGATTTTTCTGACAAGATTCATATTGCTGAATTCCATTGTCTTGATCATCGGAATCGACTGCATGGCTACGCTTTCAGCCGTACGCAGATCCTGTGTCCTTTGCTCTAACATCATCAATGCCTGATTTAAGCTTGTCAGTTCAAACTGAATGGATGTATCTCCGGTAGCCGCCATGTCTGCTTCCCTTTGCGCGATATACTGCTGCAGCTCTGCGCAGCCCTGTTCTCCGGCCAGAATATAGCGCACGAGTTCATGATAATAATTGACATTTGCTTCAAACATCTGGTTCAGGTTCCGGTTGGACTGCTTAATCTGCGACTCATACTGCTTTAGCTGCACATATATTTTGTCTACCTCGTCCCCCATGGTATGGTATTTATCGAGAATTTTTTCCAGCTGCTTTCTCATATTTGAGAACAGTTTTTTAAAACGTCCAGGATTTTCCTGGATTTCCTCAATGTCGAACTGATCCATAATTTTTGCCAGCGTATTCAGCATCTGGCTGGAATCGTCGATCTGTGACATATTCATGCTGTTTAATACGACATCCGAAGCTTTGGAAATCTCTTCCGCGACCTCTGCTCCAAACGAAACGATCGTTTCCAGGTTGTTGACTTCTATCGTGCTTGTCAGTGCGTCCACTTCTTCTGAACCGACCAGTACCTCATTCATCTGTTTCCTGTCAGCCACGATATCATACTGCTCTACGACTTCAATCTCATTTTTGGCATCTGCGGACAGCGATGCCGGCATGGCAGAAGCGGTTGTTTTTGTAAAATCCAATCCCATTTTTATTTTCCTCTTTATTTTCTTATTATTTTTCTTTGTATTTTTAATAATATCTTTTTTAACAATATCTTTTTTAACAGTATCTTTTTTTAATAGTATCCTTTTTTAATAGTATCTTTTTTATAGTATTGATTAATATCTTTTTTATTAATATCGTTTTAATAGTATCTTTTATTAATTTCGCTTTAATTATATTACCTTATAACTTTATGCTTTATTTCCCTCTTTTAAACAGCTTATCCCGCCACGGAATCTTTGGCCTGAACATCGGGCTGTCCAGGTTCGGCACGCGCAGGTCATAGACATACTCGCCGATCTGGTGTTCTTCCATAAGCTTTCGGTTAAAATGCTTCTCCACATTCTGATAACCTGTCGGTACAAAAAAGACTACGTCAAATCCAATCCGATTTAGAAAGGCTGTCAGAATAGCATCCTCCAAAGAGATCATCTGTTCCGTCGTATGAATATAAATGAGCTTTGGATTCTTTTTCGTGAAGTCAAACTTTTGAATCAGCCGCAGAATCTCCTTCGGCAGATGCAGCACGGTCGCTATGATCGTATACTCTGTCCCGTTTTCGAATGTTCCCCGAATCACTTTTTGCTGGATTAGCAGATCTAATTTATCCAAAATATAGTCTTGTATTTCTTCTCTTAAAAAGCTGTACGGATAACTGGCATGTGCTTTGATCTTTGATTTTAAAAGCCTGCCGTTTTTAAAAAACTCTGCCGCATAAGCGCGCATCGGATTCGCGGCTGCATGGTCGATAAACGGCGCGGATTTAATGACAAAGGTATCTTCTGTCACAAGTTCTTTGATAAACCGCCAGTACTGCTGCACCAGGCCATCTTTTACTCCGGACACTTTCGCGAAAATAACCGGGATGTGCACCTCGTCTTCTATCGTGCTAAAGCTCGGCCGGTACTTGACCTCCTCGTTCCATAAAATTCCAATCTCTTCATACATCGTCTGCAAAATAACTGTATGTGCCTTTTCATACTGTTTTTCCCGATACATACCGCTGTCCTGGTACATCAGCGTATCCAGCTCCCGTTCCGCATGATAGGCAGCCGTTCCAATCACCACATCCGTCTGCTCCTGCGGGAATGCCTGAAGCTCCAGCGACTGCGGATGATGTATTTCGTATAAGAGCGGGTCTTTCAGACAGCAGGTATGCTCTTGGTTCGGACATAAAATCAATACATCCACGGGAAGTCTGGCAAGCAGCTTTAAAAACATTGCCTGGTTTGCGTCCCTGCATCCGCCCATATAAATAAAACAGCTCACCTCCGGCTCATGATAGCCTGCAAACAGACCGGCCTGATATCTTTTCAGCCAGCACAGCACGTAGACCGCCTGATTCGTCAGCCTGTTCAGATTCAGCTGCGCCTGGCCGATCGCATCTGCTTCCATCAGCACTACGTCCACAAACGCCCTGACCATCATGCGCTGCAGCTGAGGATTGGCCGTATAGCTGATATTCGAAGACAAATCCATAATCAGCTGATCGAGTTTTGTATAGTGGCTGCGGCGAATAGCTGCAATTTCCTCCATCGCGGGGGTACCAAGACCCTCATTTACAATCACGACCTGCCTTTTGCTGTTTTTTAACTCCAGATAAAATTCATACAATTCGTTCGTATACGTAAGCTTATCTTCCACGCCGCTTATTCTGATAAAACAATTATAATAAAACCTCGGATCTTCTCCCCGGTCTGTGATCTTTCGTTTGATATCCGAAAGCCCGCCGCCCTGCGTCCATGCATTTGTACAATTCGTCTGCTGCAGCTGCTGTCCATACAGACGCTCTTTACTGGCCGCCGCCTGTATCTCTTCCTGTATGTTCTTTAGTGAAAAATTCTGTGGAAATGCCTGCATCCCCGGCAGTTTCAGCTCGTTCGAATGCCGGGACAGCCCATCCAGCTTTAAATATCCCGCGTCCCCGGCATACTGTAACAGCACCACGTCGCAACCCGCATTGGACAAAATTGATAAAATCATCAGCTCATACTGGCTGACCGTCCCTTCATATAAAATCTTGGGGATGCTATTTTCTCCAAGCTGGTTAACAATGCGTTCAAACCGGTAATAAAGCCAGCACATGCATTTAATATACGCATTTTTCAGCATATGCTCGGTCTTTCCTTCCTTTTGCAGCAAAAACAAAGCATCGTACAGGCTAAGCGCCACATTTTCCCGCTGATGGTCATTCATCCGCGGCAGCCATTTTTTCAATGCGGCCCCGATAAATCCCGTACTGAGCTGAAACGCCGGCCCCATGACCTCATGATAATAAGCCAGGTTCTTTTCATCCGGGTTACGCAGTTTTCCTTCAATAATAACGCCGCATTTTCTCGCCGCTTCATAATAACCGCGGATAAATTGCGCGATCTCATTTGTATATCCATTGATTCTGTAAAAATAGACGCCTGCCCTTTCCCGTTCATTCAGATTTTTGAAAAAGTCGTCCAGGTTTTGTATTTTCATATGTCCAAACACAATTGCCACCTTCATTCATCCAATGATTATAATGCCTGCTGACCGTTCAGCGAAATCCTTTGATAAACAAAAGAATGCTTTCATATCCAACCGCCAGATTGATATTCTGTCCCCGGTCAAATCCCGCTGTAGCGATCCCTATGACCTCTCCGTACATATTTAAAACCGCTCCTCCGGAGCTGCCATGAGAGATCGGCGCCGTAAACTGTATCATGTCTACGCCGTCAATCGTGCGGAAACCAGAGATAATGCCATCCGAAATTGAATTAAAAAGTCCAAGCGGGCTTCCAATCGCCGCTACTGCCTGGCCGCGTACTAATTTTTCAGGCCCTTCATAAATCGGAATCGGCTGCAGTCGCTTTGGAATGCGCAGCAGCGCCAAATCCAGTGTCGTATGATATTTGATCAGCTCATCCGTCTGATATACAGTTTCATCATTTTCAACTCGTATCGAATACGAGTATCCGCCTCTTACTACATGGTCATTGGTCAGTATGTAGCCATCCTTTCCGATCATGATGCCGGAACCTGTAGCCGTCACCTCCCCCTCCTGATTATGTACAAGAATCAGTACAATCGAAGAAGCAAGCGCCGCGAGCTGTTCATAGCTTTTTTCCTGCCGACGCATCTTAGGCGTCTGCCCGCTGTTTTTTTGTACAGCTGTTTTTTTTCGATTGCGCTCCGGGATCTTCACGATAATTTTATCCTTTTTTTCCTCTGTCCCTGGTCTGACATATGCCGGAACGTCTGCTGCGGCATATGCTCCTATGCATACTTCCTTCGACAGATTTTTCAGTTCTTTTTTCGCCAGGTCGCCTCTGCTTTGCAGCAGCAATACCTCGCAGCCAATGTGCGACAATATATAATAAAACAAATATTCCTGCTCTTTTGTCACATTGTCAGCCGCGATTTTTATACATCCGCCGCTGTCCCAATAGAAACCGGCGCATACAAAATCAAACCAGTACAAAAGCTTCACGACAAAATTTTTCCGCATCGACTCTGTTGCCGCCGCTTTTCCATGCAGATATTTTTCCGCTGCTTCTTCGCATGCCGCTCCAAGCCGAAGGGCCAGCGCATCTTTGCTTACTTTTGTAGCCATTCCTTTGCGCGGCGCTGCTTTCCACCTGTCATAACACTGCGTATAATACAAAATATCTTCCGAATCAGACAAAGGCGGCAGTTTGCTGATTCTTTTATAAAACAGCCTTCCCTGCCCCATCTGTGCAGACAGTGTATCGTCCATGAAAAACAGCTCCTGATCAAAGTCCGCGTTACGTCCAAGCATCCGCACAAAACAAGCATCCCTGTTATTTTCATCTTTTCCGCTTCTTCCAGGAGCCGCAAAACTTTTCATCGAAATTATTTCCATCCTGACCTCCTGTATTTACCGATAACTGCGTAACTTGCCAATGTTATTTCTTTACGGTTCCTTATCATTTTATCACATGCACTGTCATTAATCTACTGTATAATTTGCGTTTCTCGTTTACGTAAATAGTTTCCAATATTCGTCACACAAAGCATCGTTACCGTCAAAAATGCTCCCGGAAACAGTACCACCCACCAGGAATGGCTGAACAACGCCTTCTCAGACAGCGAAAGCATGCTTCCCCAGGACACCGTTTCCACCGGAAGCCCAATCCCCATAAAGCTAAGCGCCGCTTCCGCGGCAATGGCGCTGCGAATATTCATAACCGCCATAAACATGACCGCAGGAATAAAGTTCGGCAGCAGGTGTCTGCGTAACACGTAAAAAAAGCTGCCTCCCATGCACCTGGCAGCTAAAATATATTCGCAGCCCTGAAGCTGACGCACCTGCGTGCGGACAATCTTTGCCATACTCATCCAGCTCGTCGCGCCAATCGGTAACGCAATGCTGCCAGCACTCGCCTCCCCAAACGCTGCCTGCAGCAAAATGACAAGCAAAAGGCCTGGTACGCTGAACAAGATTTCCGTCAGCCTCATAAGCAACGCGTCTGCCCATGCAGGGGCACTGCCGCTGAGCGCTCCGATCACAACTGCCAGTACAAAGGAAATAAACGCCGCCTCAATCCCAATACCCAGAGAAATCCTGCCGCCATACCATATCATAGAAAAAATATCCCTGCCCAGCGCGTCTGTGCCAAATAAAAATTCTCTGCAGGGTGCAAGGTCATAATGTTCCAAATCCAGATATAAAGGATCTTTTGTCATAATCAGCTCACAAAACAAGCAGCAAATGCCAATCAAAAACAAAACCATAGCTGATACAACCGGCTGACCCTTATCCCGCTTTTTTTTCAGCAGCAACATCTTTACCCCTTTCCTTCTTATTGCATTTTCCTCATCCGCGGGTCTGTCTTTTCACTGCATATTTTGGCAGCCATATTGCTTAAAATAACCACGCTCCCGGAAATCAGGCTCAGCAGCATCAGCAGATTATAATCCTGATACCGTGCGCTTTCATAGGAAAGCGTTCCGATCCCCGGATAAGAAAACACCAGTTCCACCATATAAGTCCCACCCATAATATGCGGAACCGCCATCGCCATCAGGCTCAAATACGCCGGAAATACACTTCGAAGACAGTACCTGAAAAAGATACTTTGTTTTTTCAGCCCTTTCGACCTGGCAAACAACACATAGTCCATCCGTACTTCCGCCAATATCTGATTGCGCACCATATATGCATAATACCAAAGATGCACGGTCACGACAACTGCCAGCGGCAGTATGAGATGTTCGATACGGCCGATGAGATCCGATTCCCTGCCAATCGTATATGCACCGCTGCCAGGAAGCCACTGCAGCTGTACAGAAAACACAAGGATCAGCAAAAGGGCCAGCCAAAACTCCGGTATGCAGCAGGTCACTGTACCAATCTTACAAATGATGCGGTCCGCCAGGCTGTCTTCTTTCCATGCACATAAAATACCAAGCAGCAAAGCAAACAGAAATACCATAAGAAAGCCGGTCCCTCCCAGCAAAAGCGTATTGCCAGCCCGGTCTCCGATTACTTGTGCCGCATCCATTTTATACTTATAAGAAATGCCGAAATCTCCGTGCAGCGCACGTTCCAGCCAGCGAATATACTGTGTGGAAATCGGCTCATTTAAGCCGAGCATCTCCTCGGCCTGTTCCCGTTGCGTGCTGCTCATCTTTTCCACACGTTCGCCATAATAAGATACAAGAGGATCCCCTGGCGTCAGCCTGGATATGTAAAACACAAAAACAGAGAGAAAAAAGACACTCAGAAAAAAGGACACGATCTTTTTTCCCCCATATAATACCGCCTTCTTCATTGCGCATACCTCTCCCTGTAAATATCGTTATGTCAAAGCCGCCTCTAAGGAACTGCCATGAAATAAGCATCCATTTTGACCTGTCTAAATTTTATGTTATTTCATGGCAGCTCCTAACAACTGTTTTGTATATGGGTGTTTTGGATGTTCAAACAATTCTTCTGCAGACGCGCATTCCACCAGCCTTCCCTGGTACATCACTCCGATACGGTCACATAAGGCTTCCACAAGCGCAAGATCATGCGCAATCAGCAGTAAGGAAAAGCCACGCTCATCTTTCAGCTGCCGGAACAAATCCGCTATCCGCGCCTGTACCTGTACATCCAGCGACACCAGCGGTTCGTCCGCAACAAGCAGCTCCGGTTCTGTGGAGAGCGCTCTGGCAATAGCCACCCGCTGCCTCTGCCCGCCGGATAATTCCGCCGGATAACGATCCAGATAATCCTGCGCAAGCCCTGCCGCCCGCATCAAAAGCGCTGCCTCTGTCCGCATCGAACCGCTTTTCGGTGCAAGATGCTGTATTTTCATCGGCTCTGTAATCAAATCGCATACTTTCATCCTTGGATCCAGGCTGGATGCGGAATCCTGAAATATGATCTGCCTCTTTTGCTGCAGATACCGTCGGTTCTTACGGTATACCCTTTTATCACACGTATCCATTCCTTTAAAAAAAATGCTGCCTTCTTCCGGTCTGCAAAGGTTCATCACGCAGCGTGCCGTCGTCGATTTTCCACTGCCTGATTCTCCGACCAGTCCGAATATCTCACCCTTATATATCTGAAACGAAAGATGGTCAATGGCCTTTAACGTCTTGTTTTTTGCCAATGGAAATTCATGGCTCAGATTCTGAATATCCAGCAGCAGTTCTTTATCTGATTTATTTTCAGACTCTTTTGCCAATACTTTTTCCGGTACTTCTTTTGATTCTTTTTCCTTCATTTTTACCCGCTGCCGACGCATATCCTTCGTTGTGAAAGATGCCTGCAGCAGTCCGCATGTATACGGAAGCCGCAGCCTTTCGTAAATATCTTTTACCGTACCAGTCTCTACGATTCTACCCTGACTCATAACAGCCACACGATCCGCGACTTTTGCGGCAGCCTTTAAATCATGCGTTACAAACACTGCTGCCATGCCCAGTTTTTTTTGTATGTCCGTAAACAATGCAAGAATCTGCGCCTGTATCACCGCATCCAATGCTGTCGTCGGCTCATCCGCAAGCAAAATACTTGGATTGCAGGCAAGCGCGGACGCCAGCACCGCACGCTGGAGCATGCCGCCGGAAAATTGATAAGGATACTGCCGCATCCGCTGCTTTGGATGGTCTATGCCTGTCATCTGCATCAGCTCTGTCACTCTGCGCTGCAGCTGCGGCTTTTGGATATCCGGCTGATGTACTTTCACCGCTTCCGCAATCTGCGCCCCAACCGTCATAGACGGATGCAGGGCCGTCATCGGATTCTGAAATACGATCGAAAACACCATTCCCCGCAGCTGCCTCATCTGCTGTTCCCGATAATTCGTAATATCCGTGCCATTCACGCAAATGCTGCCGGTATTTATTTTTGCATGAGCAGGCAGCAGCTTTAAAATCGTTTTGCACAGCACCGTTTTTCCACAGCCCGATTCTCCTACAATCGCCAATACTTCCCCCTGCTTCAGCGTAAAACTCACATCCTGCAAAGCCCGTACTTCTCCTTTTTGCGAAAAAAAACTAACGGATAAATGTTCCACTTTTAACAACTCTGCCATTTTACACCTAATCCATTTTACACTTTATTCCATTTTACACCTTATCCCATTCCGTAACATTCCAAAAAATTCCGACCCCATGATGGCCCAATACCGTATCCGTTACGATGCCCTGAATATCAGCGCTGGCCACATAATTTGCATCTACATAGCAGATAAACGCAAACGCCGGATCTTTCGCCAGCTCCTCCTGAAACTTTGCATACGCCTCTGCACGAACCTGAGGATCTTCCGACTGGCGCGCCTGCGTCAGATACTGATCCACAAGCTTATTGGAATACGCACTGTAGTTTGCCCCTTTACCTGTTCCAAACACCTTATAGGTATGGTCATCCGCGTCAAACGGACTGCCCCAGCCGATCAGATACGCCATCTGCCCGTTCCAGTCGACCTGCACCGGCAAATCAACCGTACAATTAATGCCAACTTCTTTCAGCTGCTGCGCCGCGGCCTGCGCCAAATCAACCCGCACCTGATCATCTGCCCCTACGCTTAGCACAAAGCCGACGGTTTCGCCATCTCTTTCATAAAACCCATCACTGCCCATCGTACAGCCTGCCTGTTCTAAAATCTCCCTTGCCTTTTGGGGCTGATAATCATACTTAGGCGCCTGCTCAGAATTATAACGATTCCGCTGCAGCGGGCCAAATGCCGCGGTCCCCTGTCCAAGCAGCACCGCTTCCACCATTGCATCCCGGTCCAGCGCATAGCAGACAGCAGGAATCAAATCTCTGTTTTTCTTCCAGTATTCATGATGAAAATTGAACATAATCCCACGGTAATCAGACGTCTGCATCCGATAGCACCGATACCCGTCTTTTTCCTCAAACCGCTGCGCATCTTTTGGTGTCAGCAGCGCCAGATCCAGTTCACCGGATTCCATTTGAAGCGCCCTTGCATTGTCATCCGCCACGATTTTAAAAATGATCTGATCAATCTTTGCGCTGCCCTTAAAGTAATTTTCATTTTTTACAAGCGTAATTGCCTGCCCTGCATCCCATTTTTCCAGACGATAAGGCCCCGTCCCAACCGGATTTCGGAAAAAATCAGATTCCTGCATATTTTCCCCTTCCAGCAAATGTTTTGGCAGAATTGGAATCGTCATATAATCTAGAAAAGCCACATTCAAAGCAGACAGCCGAAAGGCCACTGTATGCGCATCGATCACAGTGATCTCTTCCACATCTTCATAATTCGGCGCATTTTCAGACCCGTTATCCGGATTCATAATCGCTTCGATCGTAAATTTCACATCTTCTGCGGTGAATGCTTCCCCATCATGCCATGTCACCTGTTCCTCAAGATAAAACGTATAAATATTTGCAGATTCATCAAATTCCCACCGCTTTGCCAAACCCGGCACGACCTCATTGTCGCCGTTATGTGCCGTCAGCCCGTCAAAAAGCAAAATATTAATCTCCCCATGTTCATCCATCGCCGGATTAATTCTTGTATAATCTTTGCTGCCATAAATAACCGCAGACGGTTCTGTACCCTTTTGCAGCTTCGAATCCTCCGGTCCCTCTGCTCTGCCGCAGGCGGACATTGCGTATGCCAGTACAAACACAAGTACTGCGAATATTCGTTTTTTCATCCAATTTTATCCTCCATCTATACAGATGCTTGTATTTTCTCATGACCAAAAAGTTTGCACAAGCCTCCCTGGGGGATATCTTACTGTATTGTCTGTATTGTCTGTATTGTCTGTATTGTGTTATGGCCTCTCGAAAAATATTTTTGACATTGTGGTGCGTTTTTTGGTTGGCTATGCGGACGCCGGGTGAGGGGGAAATGGCCTGGCTTGCGGCTCCTACTCCAGAATGTT
>CAOKJJ010000153.1 GCA_948468465.1 uncultured Eubacterium sp.
GCTCCAGCTTTTTCTTCAATATATCCCAATCCTTGCCATGAAAAAACTCACTATCACAAAAAATCACAACCTTATACTTTGTCAGGACGATATCCGGCTTTCCCGGAAGATGATTATAATTTTTTCTATATCTGTAGCCTTTATGCCACAATGCCTTTCGCAATCGCACCTCTATAGAAGTATCTTTTCCTTTTATCTTTGCCATATTGCGATGTCGCTGGTCTTTGCTTAGCACATCCATTTAATTCACCATTTTTACACAGATTTGCTAATATTATACATCTAAAATTCTGCTTATTCAACAAAAAACTCATTTGTTCTCATTTATTTTGCTTTATATATAAATCCACCAGACAATAAAATAGGAGCATCCCGAAGGCTACACCTATTTTATGTTATCCCCAATATTTATAAAACAATGCATTATAAACATCAGCAGAGTAAGATATGAATTTTTACAGTTTATGTTTATCTATGGTTCATAATCAAGTGCTTATCTACCCCATACACTCCATCCCCACCCGCAGCTTCTCCACCGCCTTCTTCTCAATCCTTGACACATAGGATCGTGATATCCCAAGACGATTTGCGATCTGTTTTTGCGTAACCGGCTTATCATCTATCAGCCCATAGCGCAGCGCGATAATCTCTAACTCTCTTTCCGTCAGTATTTTGGGCAGGATCTTTTTCAGATATTGGATTTTGCTGCTTGTATCCATCCGTTCCACTACATCCGGCTCGTCGCTTTCAATGATATCCATAAAATTAATCTGGTTTCCTTCTTTATCCGTGCCGATTGGTTCATAAATAGATACTTCCCTGGATACTTTTCGTAAATTACGCAGATGCATCAGCAATTCATTGTCAATGCACCTTGCAGCATAGGTTGACAATCGAGAGCCTTTGTCCGGCTGAAACGTCATCACAGCTTTAATTAATCCGATCGTACCGATAGATATCATCTCTTCCATATCTTCATCTGCATTTTGGTATTTTTTGACGATATGCGCTACCAGCCTCATATTGTGTACAATTAGTGTATTTCGGGCCTCAAGGCTTCCTCCCTGCATCTCTTCTAAAGCTTTTCTCTCCTCCTGTATATCCAAAGGCGGCAAAAAAGTCTTCAAAACCCACACCTCAAAGCCACTTTCTTATATTGTATGAAGATGGCGCCTGCTTCGTGCCTTTCCAATTTTCAGATTTTGCTGTATAATCAGATTTATGAAGCGAATATTTACTTATACGATTACGAAAGATGCCGCCGGATGGAGCGTCTTGCGGTATTTAAAGGAAAAACACTATTCACGCGCTGTCATCATCCAGTTAAAAAAGACAGCTAACGGCATATTGATCAATGGCAGATGGGCTTATGTAAACGAAATATTAAAAGAAGGAGACGTACTGACTATTAAACTCGTTGAACTGCCTGTACAGACAGACGATGCAACGGCACGCCCAAAAATACTGCCCGCAGATCTTCCCATCAGCATTTTATACGAAGACGAAGACCTGCTCATCGTGCATAAACCTGCGCAAATGCCCATTCATCCTTCCATCGGACATGAAAATAACACGCTTGCAAATGCGGTTTGTTATTATGCCGCGCAAAAACAGGAATATTACCCTTACCGATGCATTAACCGTCTGGACCGGGATACGAGCGGGCTGACGATCATTGCCAAAAATCCTTACAGCAGCTGCATCTTATATGAACAAATGCGGGAAAGAGAAATACACAGGACTTATTATGCCATTGTACAGGGCATCACACCGGATACCGGCACGATCTGCGCTCCTATTGCACGGCAGGAAAATACCATTCTGGCACGTACGGTAGATCCAAACGGCGACCCGGCGGTCACGCATTTTCAGACGCTGGCAAAAAAAGACGGGCTGTCTTTTGTAAAACTCTGGCTGGATACCGGACGCACACATCAGATCCGCGTACACATGTGCCATATCGGCCATCCGCTGATTGGAGATTTTCTGTACAATTCAAAAGATTCCCGGATGAACAGACAGGCTCTTCATGCCGGAAATCTCAGTTTTACACACCCTGTAACGAGGCAGCGTATGTATTTTTCAGCGCCGCTTCCGAAAGATATGCTGCAGTTTTTCCAAATGGTTATTTCTTAAAATATGCCGGCGGATATACAGAAACGTCTGTTCCTCGCCTTTTTCTGCCAGCATATGCAACAGTATTTCAAGCTGCCTTCTCGTGTCCTTATGCACGACCATATAGTGCTTGCGCTTTTCATAATATTCCAGCGGATCCGAATCTTTGTACTTTTCTTTCCGATAGTTTTTGGAAGCGCTGACACGATCTACGAACATTTCCACGACATACTTAACCGGCATTTTCATCCCGGTCACATGTCTGTCCGCAGGGTCGGCATCTGCCGTATAATCAATCCAATATTCGGCATGATGCTTATTGCGCCCTTTATGATGCAGCCAGGCGGTGGAATAACCGTATTTTTCCCGTTCTCCGTTATGCGGGCTTTGATCGTCCCTGTAGTAATAAAGCCCGATGCGAAGCTCCGGCCACGTATATTTGGACAGGTCGTGCATGATACCCTGGCGGTACAATCCAAGCTTAAAACAAGCCTGCATAACAAGCTTTTTGTGATGGTTGATCGTTTTCAGATGTCCTATTGCATTGTGTAAAAGTTTCATGGTCACAAATACTCCTATACAAAATTACTATATGAAATTACTATATAAAACAGTTCTGCTATTTTCCAACTAAAATTACAACGGCCTGCGCCGGCACTTCAATCTGATGCTTTTTCTCCACAAGCCGCGGCGGTTCGCAAAACGGGATGTCTTTATCGGCCGTATTGACGGCCAGGTGCCACTGCAGTCTGCGCGGAAGCTTCGGCAGCGCCAAACACTGCGGCTCCATATAAAAATTTAATCCAATATAAATAAAATCATCTTCTGTGCCATCCGCACGGGACGCATAAGCGCCATAATATAACAAGCCAACCGCATCGGGATATATACTTGACAGCATCCATGCATTTTCTCCATGATAAGACAAATCCGGATAGCCCTTGGACTTATAATCGCACATCTGCATCGGCCTGCTGCTGCTTAAAATCGGGTGCTGCCTGCGAAACGCAATCATCTGCCGGACAAACCCGGCATATAATCCGTGCCGTTTCAGGCCGCTCCAATTCACCCACCCGGTTTTGTTATCCTGGCAATAACAGTTATTATTCCCCTGCTGTGAATTGCCAAATTCATCGCCCGCCATAAGAAGCGGCACTCCCTGCCCGATCATAATCAAAGCGATCGCATTGCGCATCTGTTTTCTTCGATATTCTAAAATGCCGCGTTTGCGCGTCGCACCTTCCACTCCGCCGTTGCAGCTGAAATTCCATAAAAGCCCGTCCTGATTATCTTCTCCGTTTTCTTCATTATGCTTTTGCACATAACTGAACAAATCCGCAAGCGTATACCCATTATTCCCAGCGATAAAATTCACAAAGCCAAATACCTCATGCTGCCGTTTCAGCTGGCCTAACAATTCCGGCATGCTGCCGTTGTTTCTGCTTAACATTTTTCTGGATGCATACAAAAAGTCATCATTGTACACAAATAAATGCGGATAGGAGGTTTCCTTCTGAAACAACCTTCTGCTGAATCCATCCGCAAACAGCTTCGTCCTGCGCAAAATCAGATCCTGCGCCATCGCATCCACAGACAATGCCGCTCCAAGCAGATGAAACCCATCAACATGGTATTCCATCACCCAATAACGCAAAATCTCCACCGCGATATTCTGGTTCATTTTTTCATCAAAATACATTTCTAAAATGCATTCCATATGATTTTTATGCAATTCCCGTATCAGTGTTTTCAACTCCAGGGATGGCTCCCCCGTCGCGGAGTAAGATGCCTTCGGCGCATAATAATCTCCCGGCACATACCCCCAGCAATTGATCTTATAAGACAGTTCCGCAGTTTCTTCCAGCAAAAACCCCTCTTTTGCATTTTCACTCCAGCCGTCCAGATTTTGTTTTTCACATTTTTCCACAATCAGCTCTTCAAATTCATAGACTGGCATAAACTCTATAGAAGTAACCCCTAATTCTTTTAAGTATGGAATCTTTTCCATCACGCCGGCAAAAGTTCCCTTTTTCTTTCCGGCCATTCCCGCATCCATCGTAAATGCCCGCACATTCAGCTTATACATAACCATATCTTGCCTTGGAATCTCCGGAAACCTGTCACCATCCCATGCAAATCCCGCAAAATCAAATCCTGCACGCACCTGATGATTTTCGCCCAGCCGTCTGGTATCCGCCCACTTTTCCCTTCCAATCACTTTACGGGCATGCTGGTCAAACAATATCTTTCCGTCAATCTCGTAATTGTAGTTCATTTTTTTCCATTTCAGCCCGCGGATGCCTACAGACCGAAGCGCTCCGATGCAGTATTCATCTGGAACCGGGATTCGTATTTCATGATCATTTGCAGTATAAAGCAAAATTGCGCACTTTTGCTCTTTTTCGCCCTCAAATGTAAAATATACGGTATCTGCCATTTTGGATACACCAATTTTTGCATAATTTCCTTCAATGATTGTATATTCCATATCTTTTCCGCCTTCTCCTGTCTGCCTGTTAACTGGAACCGAATCCTGTATCTACTGTATCCTGTTTTCATTTGTATTTACTTTTTCTTACACCTATTTTCTATTATAACATTAAGCTTCAGCGTTTGTATATCTTTTTCTTAAATTTGCGGAAAAAATTTGCGGAAAAAAAGCTTATAATATTTCCGTCAGAAAGCAGGACGGTTCCACTTTTTTCCCTCGTATGGTTTTCACATAAGACAAATAAAGCTCCTTTTTTGCGCGTGTCATGCCTACATACATCATCCTGCGTTCTTCTTCCAGTTCTGCTTCCAATACTGCTTTTTTATATGGAATCATCCCTTCGTTTACATCGGGTATAATCACGATGTCATATTCCAGCCCTTTGGATGCATGCAGTGTTAAAACGGAAATACTGTCTGACTGTTCCTGCTGCCTGCGCTGTTCCTGCTGCAGTTTTTCTGTATACAGCTGTGTAAACTGCATCCATTCCTCCAGCTGTTTGTACTCTTTTGTACTTTCCATCAGCTCGTCTAACGTCTCGAACAGTTCATTTGCTGGGATTTGGCGGCTTGCTGCGTAGTCTGTCAGATATTCGTCATAGCCAACCGCCTTTCGGATATAATTTACCGCGGCGAAAGGCGTGATTCTCGTAAGTACCATAAGGTCGTATTGAAGCTGTTCGATGCGTTCTGCAATCCATGGCTGTGCTTTATAAAAATCTTTCCATTCCGCAAAGGATATCTGCTGCATCGAAAGGCTTTCCCTGCTGATATACCGTTTGGGCCGATTGATAATACGCAGAAAATCTTTGCGTTCCCTACTCCCAAGCGCCAGCCTGAAATACGCTTTCAGATCCTGGGCAATCCAGTGTTCGTACAGATTTGGAATCCGCTCTTTTGTCCGAAACGGCAGATTATACTCCATCAGCTTTGCAATCAGCGGACCCGGCTGCATATTCGTGCGGTATAGTACGGCGATCTGCCCGTATTGTATGCCCCGGCTGACCTGCAAACGGATCAGTTCGATCAATGCTTTATTTTCTTCCTGTACATTCTCAAACTTCGCGGTCCAAAAAGCCTGGCCATCCGTTCCCGCGCTTTGAATCTGCTTTTCAAAACGGTTTTTGTTGTATCCGATCAGTTTGCCGGCCCTTTGCACGACTTCTTTCGGACAGCGGTAATTTATCGAAAGACGGATGACGTTTGCCGAGCGAAAATCTTTTGGAAAGTTCAGCATCAGTTCCGGTTTGGAACCCCGGAACCGGTAAATGGACTGATCGTCATCACCCACTACAAACAAATTTTTTTCCTCTCCGCATAACAGACGTACCGTATCATACTGCAGACGGTTGATATCCTGAAATTCATCTACCATAATATAAGCAAACTTCTGCTGCCACGCCGCACGGATATCCGCACGCTGCTCCAGCAGTTCTTTTGTATAGACTAAAATATCATCAAAGTCAATCAGCCTGTTCTCATGCATATATCGGCTGTATTCCCCGTAAATCCGCTGGAAAGCCTCTTTGCCGCAGTGAACCGGATAATAATTCTGCACGGTGGCGCCATTGTTTTTTAATACGCTGATTTCACTCAGCATCTGATTCGCAAACTCAGACTCGTCTTCACACGCAATGCTGTTTCTTGCTATAATTTCACGCATAAACTGATATTTGACTTCATCACGGGCAATATTGGAAGCTGTATAATGATAAGCATGTTTTAGAATGGTAAAAAAGACTGCATGGAAAGTGCCGAAATTGACACCAGGATATTTGTCAGACGTCATCTGTGCAAAACGGGTACGCATTTCACCAGCGGCGGCTTTTGTAAATGTAACAACTAATATGCGGCGCGGCGAAACCTGGCACCGGGTAATCAAATATTCGGTGCGCTTTGTAATGACAGCCGTCTTTCCGCTGCCGGGGCCAGCCAGGACAAGACAAGGGCCGGTTGTATGCGTAATGGCCTTTACTTGAGACGGATTAAAGTTCATAAGCACGCCTTTCCTGATATGTATTTAAAAATATTCAAATGCGACAAAGCACCCACCATCCGGACAGACAGTGAGTGCAGTCATTTATTTACGTACAGTTTCGAATCATTTGGTCACAATCGAACCCACGGCCGGATCCTGCTATCCACGATGCATGGAGAACTGATCCATACCGTAGTTCTCAAGATTTCCATGTACGCCGCGGCCGTCTGCCTGCGACAGCAGTGCATCCCTGTTCTTTTTGGATTTGACCTGATCCTGGAACGCGCTCGGCCCGCCTACACAGCCGCCGTTGCATGCCATGCCTTCAATAAAATCTTCCGGCAGTTTGCCGACTTTCATAAGCAGCAGCGCTTTCTTGCACTCAGCAGCGCCGTTTGCCCTGCATACTTTCGCATCCATTTCCTGGTCAGTCTCTTTCAGGCACTGAAGTACAGCTTCTGTTACGCCGCCGGAATTACCAAAACGTTTGCCGAAAATACTGGATTCCTGATAATCATTTTCAGCTGGTTCTAACGTAACGTCTTTTACTCTCATAATCGTACGGATTTCGCTGTAGGTTAATACCGCATCCGCGTTTCCTTCAATCTTTTGATCTTTTACTTCGGATTTTTTCGCAATGCACGGCCCGATAAATACAGTATAAGCTTCCGGATCTTTTGCTTTAATCATACGTGAAACGCCGCACATCGGAGATACGGTTGTAGATACATGGTCTTTCAGTTCCGGATAATGTCTGTAAACCATATTTACAAATGCCGGACAGCAGGAAGTTGTCATCTTTTTGCCTTCCTTATATGCCTCTGCCCACTCCTCCGCTTCGCTTGCCGCTGTCATATCTCCGCCAAGACCAACTTCGATTGTATCTTCAAAACCTACCTTCTTCAACGCGTTTTTCCAGCTCTGCATCGTAATGTCCGCGCCAAACTGCCCTTCGGTAGCAGGTGCAACCATTGCGTATACCCTTTTGCCGGATTTTATCGCTTCAATGACATCAATAATAAACGTCTGGGAACCGATCGCCCCAAACGGACAGTTATGTATACATTGTCCGCAGCGGATACATTTTTCCTTATCAATGACAGAAACGTTGTATTCATCATAGGTAATCGCATCGACCGGACAAGCGACCTTACACGGACGCTTTACGCCTACGATGGCATTGTATGGACAGGCTTTTGCACATTGCCCGCACTCTTTACATTTGGACGGATCAATATAAGAACGGTCGCGGCCCATCGTAATCGCGCCAAATTTACATGCGTTCATACAAGCCTTGCCAAGGCAGTTCTGACAGTTGTCTGTAACCGTGTAGCTGGAAATCGGACAGCCTTCACATGCAGAGCCGATGACCTGGATGACATTATCTTCCTGGCCTCTTAAGTTCTTACCTTCTGCCAGGCGGACTCTCTGACGGATAATCTCCCTTTCCTTATAAATACAGCAGCGGAACTGCGGCTGAGGACCCGGTATCAGCTTTTCCGGAATCTCATCCCGTTTTTCTTCCAGCGTGCCGTCAAATGCCAGCTTTGCCACTTCATACAGCACGTCATGTTTAATCTTGATTACGTTCTCATCATTGTACATATGATTTCCCCCGTTTATTTATTTTTTATACCAGCTGTCTTTCTAAACTTCCGCTGGCAGATTTTCCATCACTGCGATTCATTATAATACAAAATTCTAAGAAAATCTACATTTTCTGTGTTATTTCTGGTCTTGTACTAAAAAAAAAACTTAAATTTTTCAATTCTTTTTTCTAACCTATGCACCAGCCTTATCCTTTATGCATACTTTATAATAAAACAAAGCAGGAGTTTTCTATGTGTAACTGTTATCAGTCTAACAATCGCAGCGCCATGCCATACACCATGCAGCCAGGCGGATATTCCAATGCTGTGGACTGCACCTGTTTTCTGGCGATGGCTACCGTTCCATGGCAGCAATTTACCAGCTCTTACGAGCCAGAGCAGGCATTTGTAGTCGGTACGATATTCCCGGAACTTGACAAACCATTTCTTGGAAGGGGCGTGAGAAGATTATGAATCAGGCAAGAAACAGGCAGGAGTTATTATCCTGGATTAACAAAGTAAGCTTTATGGCTTACGATATGGCACTCTATCTCGACACGCATCCGGATGACCAGCAGGCGCTTGAATTTTTCCAAAAATACAGCCAAATGCGCCGTCAGGCTCTTTCAAACTATGCGTCCCAATTCGGACCATTGACAATGGATTGCATCAACACTGACGACCACTGGCAGTGGGCAGACCAGCCGTGGCCATGGGAAGGAGGATACTGTTAAATGTGGAATTATGAAAAAAGACTTCAATATCCTGTAAATATTTCTACACCTAATCCTAAAATCGCACAGGTGATCCTGACGCAGTTTGGTGGCCCGGATGGGGAATTATCCGCATCCATGCGATATCTGGCACAGCGGTATACGATGCCTTATCGGAATGTAGCAGGATTACTGACTGATATAGGTAGAGAAGCCTCTGAAATGTTCCATCTCAGGGGCCCCAGCTTCCCCCCCCCGCCTGTTAATCTTCGATCACCGCTTTTGTATGCTCTACATAAAGTTTTTGGATTACGTCAATAGATCCAAGACCTGTAACCTGTACCTCCACGCTTTCAAATTTTCCCGAAGCCTTGAACATACTCATCCATGAATCCTCCTCTTCTCCTGCCATATCATTATTGGCATGGTCGCCTGCTACAACCATCAGCGGCCGAAGTATCACCTTTGTATAACCTGCCCGTACCGCCTCATCTATCACCGCCTCACAGGAAGTTTCTTCCGGTTCTCCCTCCACTGTACCGATAAAGGCATTGACACAGCCGATGTCCGTCAGTTGTGTCTGCATCTGGCTGTAGCTTACCTTTGCCGCATGGGAAGTGCCATGTCCCAAAAATACAAATGCCGCGCCGTCTTCCAGTGCATGCGCCAGGCTTGCATAACCCGCGTCCGACACAGCTGCCTCAAGGACTGCTTCTACTACCGCCTTCTGATCCGCATTGACAACGGACGCATCTTTACCGACCTCACCCAGAAGAGGTTCTGCAACCTTTACGGATGCAAACCGGTCTGTGTATGCTGCCACTGTTTCCATCAGTTCATCATACTCTGCTCCATGCATTAGATGCGTAGGCTGTATCACTAAATTCTTTACTCCATTTGCTGCCGCACGTTCCAATGCCTGATCCATATTATCAATAAACTCACTGTCCCGCGCCTGCACATGGTTCATAATAATCTGTGACGTAAACGCCCTTCTTACAGACCAGTCTGGATTTGCCTCCTGTATCGCGTCCTCAATTCCTTTGATATCGGCAGCACGGCTGTCATTAAAGGAAGTTCCAAAACTGACGACCAGAATCTCATTTTCTCCGATATCATCCTGATTTCCCGGATCATCTTTGGAAGCGTCGCCGGTATCCCTGCCAAAATAATCAGCATCGGCTTCCTCGCCTTCCACCAATTCTTTCTGTGTCTCCGTCAGCGCATCCCATGCCGCTTTTGCCTGCGCACACTGCGCATCGGTATCTTCTGTTCTCTTCTGTACATAGATCGCATCAATCAGCGCGGCAACCTCATCCGCCGCTGCCTGGTCTGAAACGGCATCATCTTTTGTACTTTCATCTTTTGTACTTTCATCCTCTGTCTGTACCGTATTTTCCTCAGATGCCGGGGCATCTTTGGAACAGCCTGTCAGTACCGATGAACAGATCAAGGCGCTGGCTAATAAAGTAACCGCTAATTTCTTTTTCATCTTTCTCTCCTCTTTCTTCTCTGTCACTCTGTTGTGATGCTATTTTAGTTTGTATGTAAAAAAAATCCTCTGCTTGTTATCTGAACTGTTACCTGAATGGATACACACAACTTAAATCACAGCCGTGTAGCTCCATTTGTAAGGAAGCAGATTTAAATACACATCCATGTGGTCTTTGTCATTTACAACCATTTTATCTAAGATTTCTTTATAAAAATCATCCTCATATTCCACACCATGTATAAGTTCATTGATCACTTTTGTAATTTCGGCAAGAAGCTCTTGCTGTTTTTGAATCCTCTCACTTTGTTTCTTAATGCTGTTTATGCTATTTATGCTGTCTATACGATCGATATCGGATTGCAGTTTTGCGATCTCATCCTCGCATTTTGCCCTTGCTGCTGTAAATTCATCTCTGGTAATATCTCCGGATGTATATAATTCAATGAGATTTGTACGTTTCTCCAGAATCGTTTTTATCTGTAATTGCAGCTTCTCACTGTCTGTATCTGCGGTATCCATTGCGATCACAGGCCCAATCACAGCAAGCAGATTGTCAGTGATTTTCTTCTGATCATATTTTAAGCTTCTTGTAACAAGACACATGATATGCGTTACATCTTCATTGCGTATGCTAAGCCCTCTGCACCCCACTTGATTTCCAGCTTTATCCACATGCGGACTTCCCTGCCTTGCGGCTTTCAGACAACGCCATGCCTTATAACGGCTTCCATTTTTTCGGATTTTGTATCGTGCCACATAACTTGACCCGCAGCATCCGCATTTGATTTTCCCGGAAAACGGATAGCGGCTGCTGTGTTTTGCTTTGCCCTCCTGCGAAAGTGATTTCTCGTCCAGCATGCGGTTTGCCTTATCGAAAAGCTCGCGGGAGATAATCGGCTCGTGATGGTCTTTGATAATCACAAATTCTTCCTGTCCGCGGTTTACCTTTTTTTCATGAGATAAAAAGTCTGGCGTATAGGTTTTTTTCTGCACCAGATCACCGCAATATTTTTCATTGCGGATCACACGGAGAATGACCGTATTCTGCCAATTCTTAACCCGCATGGGCTGAATGCCCTCCTCCCGGAGTTCACGGGCAATCACATGCGTTCCTTTGCCCTCATCCGCAAACTTGTGGAAGATACGGCGGACGATTTTGGCTCCTTCCTCATTGATATACATTTTCCCGTCTTTCACATCATAGCCAAGCATGCTCCGCCCAAACACAACTCCCTGCTCCATCCGGCGTTTCTGCCCCCATTTCACACGCTCGGAGGTCTTACGGCTTTCCTCCTGTGCAATCGAAGACATAATGGCAAGGCGAAGCTCCGCGTCGGCGTCTAAAGTGTTGATATTATCATTCATAAAAATAACACCCACGCCGTACTTTTTAAGGTCTCGGGTATAAAAGATACTGTCAAGGGTATTTCTCGCAAAACGGGAGATTTCTTTTGTTACAATGAAATCAAAATCACCGTTTTTTGCACACGCAATCATGCGGTTAAATTCCCTGCGTTTTTTCGTGCTCGTGCCTGAGAGACCTTCGTCAGCAAATACCGCATAAAGCTCCCAATCAGGATGGCGCTCAATATATTGTCTGAAATAACGCTGCTGGCTTTCAAAGGAATTCGCCTGATCTTCCTTATCGGTAGACACACGGCAGTAGGCGGCAACTTTTCTCTTCGTGTTCTGTATTTTTCTTTCCTGATTCAGGGTTTCGTATTTATCTATTGACATAAGAAAATCCCCATTGATGATACAGCAATGTCAGGCAGTAATTCCTGACATTGTTTTTTAATCTAAATGTATGAACGAATGATTGTACCATATCACATATGCCAGATTGTTTCAGTCATATATCTTATTTTTTTTCGGCGGTGTGGGAATGTGATATTAGGTTTCTGTTGTGAACAGCTGTTTTAATGTCATGTAAAGTTTACTTGACATCCCCTGCGTTTTTCTATATACTATGGAATCAAAATTTGACATTTCCTCATTTTCACATTATAATGTATATTACAACCGTAAGATTTAAAGAGAGGATTACAGATGAAAACATTGCCACAAATTTCAGAAGCCGAATTTGAAGTGATGAAAGTCATATGGAAACACGCACCGATCAGTACCAATGAAATCACCGAAAAATTAACCCAAACTACAAAATGGAGTCCTAAGACAA
>CAOKJJ010000154.1 GCA_948468465.1 uncultured Eubacterium sp.
AAGACGCTCAGCAAAGGCTTCGCGCCTAAGTCTTCGTAAGCGCTGGATTTCACCTTCGCTAAAAGCGCCCCTCTAACGTCCTTTCAGAGGATATTCCGACCGCCAACACCATCCCGCCAGGCGCAGAGTCTGACTGTGAAAAGCTTAAGTAAATGACATTGACTCACTATAGTTACTTGGAATTTTTAAAACCATTTCAGTTTCTGATAAGCGGCTAATTTATTCACTATTTTATGATATCTTTCTTATTCTTTATCTCATCTAGATTCAGTATTCTCCCTTAAATACTTATTATTATAAATCTTACAGATAAAAAAATCATCACAAGATATTTTTCATATTTTTGTCACTGCAATAAAACAATAACACTTTTTAGCATTTCGAAACTTTCAAAATTCTCATTTTTATCATATTATTTTTATAGTCTATTTTTGCTTTGGCTAACAAAAAAAATATCATTTTTCAACTTTTGTACTGTATTTGTATTTTTTCTGTTTTCTTTTTGAATTTTCTAATAATATTTTTTTCTAATATTTACAAAATATTATATATAAAATAAATAATAAAAATTTTTATTATAAATATAAAGAAATTTATAATATTGAATGAATAAATATTTAAATTTAATAATAGTATTTTTTTGATATTCTTCGTTTTCTCATAACTTTTATAATTCCCTTTATCAACTTTTTCAGTATATTATTCAGAATAATTTTCTAATAAGCGGAAATTTTATGAATTTGCTCTTTTCTTTAATATTTTGAAAAAACTATTATTCCTTTTCATTTTGTTTTTTTCAATTCATACTTCAATATTTATAGTTATTTACTATTCAAGCTTCAATATTGATAATTTTATTGCCACTCAAAATTCTATTTAAATCCTTTTTAGCAAATTTATTATATTCAATCAACATAAAATATCTCATATAGACTCTTAAAATCTTTTCAAAATCATCTTCATATATAAAAAATAATCTTCATAAACGTAAATTTCATTAAGTTTTCCACAAAAAAATCCATTTCTTATAAAGTTATCAACGCTATTTTCTCATTTTACACACTCTTAACCACAAAATTTTTTCACCATTCTTATCGCCCAAAATAAAAAATGTCTCCCTTAGTACTTAGTTCACCGCAGTGTTGCCCCAGTCCGCTCAGAGTATGCTCTGGAGGCCACAATCCATCCCGGCAGTCACAGAGTCGTCCGGGAATCCAAAAAAAATAAAGCACCAAAAATCTTTCTGATGCCTTATTTTGAATTATTTATGCCAGCAAAGTTGCCACTCCATCACTATTTTGATTTGTCTGAGCAAGCATTACCTGGCCAAATTGTTCCAGAATCTTATTTTTTGAATAATTTACCATTTCTTCAGCCATATCTGTATCTCTTAATTTACTTTCTGAACTTTGTGTATTTTCAGCAGCATTTTCCACAGAAGACATTGCTTTTTCCAACCGATTCTGCATCGCTCCCAAATAGGCCCTGTACTCTGACAGATTATCAATGGCATTTTGTACCTCATCCATTGTCTTTCCAGCATTCTCATAGGAATCCACATCCATTTTCCCAAGACCAAGAGTTCCAGAGTTAATTGTACGAATTTTAAGTGTAATTTCCTGAAATGGCCTGTCATGGACCTGCAGATGATAATCTTCTTCTAACCGAAGCATATCATTGGCAAGAATCATTCCCATATTTGGCTTGTAAGGCGGTTGATTATAGGTAGAATAAAAAATCATTTTAGAGCCGTCTATACTGACTCCATTTGCATGTCCGATTAGTATGTCCTGGCCATTTCCGCCCATATTTGCCTGTACGCTGTTTACCAGATCAAAAATTTTATCTACAATATCTTTTCCATTTGTTATATTGGCATCTTTAACACCAATATTCACAAAGAGATCACTATGTCCGCTTGTTGGATTGCTGACATCTGAAGCCGTCTGATCTGTAAATTGAAAAACAAATTCCTGTGAGCAATTATCTGAACAGGTAACTGTAAATTTTTTTCCAATCAGTTCTTCTTTATTTGATGCTGTAACATTTTTAAAATCAAGCGTTTTTCCATATACAGATGTATGATTTGGTATATTTGTAAACATATCATCCATAATAACGTTAGAATAATCTTCTGCATCAATTTCTACTAACTGTTTTGCCCATAAGATCCGATGGGTATTAAACGTAGTATCTTTGGAGGTTCGGTTAATTTCTGATTTTAACTGCAGTAATTCTTTGTGAATCGCCTCTCTGTCTTCCTCTTTGTTAATATCATTTGCTGCCTGCGTAGATAATTCATTCATTCGCTGCAATATGTCGTGCACTTCTGTTAATGCACCATCTGCAGTCTGTATCATGGATACTCCATCCTGAATATTTGTAGATGCTTTATTCAGTCCCCGAATCTGATATCTCATTTTTTCTGATATCTGCAGTCCGGCTGCATCATCTGCAGAACGATTGATCCGATATCCTGATGATAACTTCTCTGTTGATTTTTTCTTATTTTCAGTAACAATCCCCAACTGCCGATCGGCATTCATTGCTGTTATGTTATGTGTAATAACTGCCATACCCACACCTCACATTTCTGTTTCCTTTATCTAAGGAACTATATGCAAATAAAATATATTTTGTATACTCCTCCGTTATCTATTTCGGTATTGATCTGTAAAACCTTTAGTTGTTTTTAAGCTAAAAATAGCCGGGATTCCCCCAGCTATTTTCTATTTTGTTATATCAATACGAACCAGCGCTTTTTTCAAAGCAATTTCCGCACGTTTTACGTCAAGACCAGCTTCTTTCATTTTCAGCCGCCGTTCTGCCCGCATCTTTGCCTCTTCTGCCCGATTTTTGTCAATTTCATCCGGCCATTCGGCAACTTCGGCAAGCAGTGTTACTTTATCGCCTAAAATTTCAGCAAAACCGGAATGTACTGCTGCTTTTTTCGATGATCCATCTTCCGTAATCGTTACAATTCCCGGAGCAAGCACTGCGGTCAGAGGAATATGATGTTTATATACTCCTACGTCACCTTCTGTCGTCGTAAACTCAATCATAAATGCCTGTCCGGTGTAAAATACACGCTCTGGTGTAATAATCTCTACTTGAAACAATTTGTTTGCATCTGCCATAACGTCACCCCTTACTTCATACGGGCACGTACTTCATCAATAGTTCCTGCATTTAAGAAATGACCTTCCGGTATATCGTCATGCTTTCCTTCTAATATTTCACGGAACCCGCGGATTGTCTCAGCAACCGGAACATATTTTCCGTCCAGTCCGGTAAACTGTGTAGCTACGGAGAATGGCTGTGACAAAAATCTTTGGATCTTTCTTGCACGATTGACAACCATCTTATCATCTTCTGAAAGTTCATCCATACCTAAAATTGCGATAATATCCTGCAGTTCCTTATATTTCTGCAAAATTGCCTGTACCTCACGCGCTGTATCAAAGTGTTCCTGTCCAACAATACGAGGATCAAGTATTCTGGATGTGGAAGCTAATGGATCAACAGCCGGATAAATGCCAAGCTCTACGATAGAACGTTCCAATACTGTCGTGGCATCCAAATGGGCGAAGGTTGTAGCAGGCGCCGGGTCTGTCAGGTCATCGGCAGGTACATATACAGCCTGCACAGATGTGATGGAACCATTTTTCGTAGATGTAATACGCTCCTGAAGAGCACCCATTTCGGTCTGCAGCGTTGGCTGGTAACCTACTGCTGACGGCATACGCCCAAGCAGCGCGGACACCTCTGATCCAGCCTGTGTAAAACGGAAAATATTATCAATAAACAACAGCACATCCTTTCCGCCTTTATCACGGAAATATTCTGCCATCGTAAGCCCTGACAGCGCCACGCGCATTCTGGCTCCAGGCGGTTCGTTCATCTGTCCGAATACCATCGTCGTCTTATCTATAACGCCTGATTCTTTCATTTCATAATAAAGATCATTTCCTTCACGGGTTCGTTCACCAACTCCTGTAAATACAGAATATCCGCCGTGCTCCGTAGCAATATTATGAATCAATTCCTGGATTAATACAGTCTTGCCTACACCGGCGCCGCCGAATAATCCGATCTTGCCGCCTTTTTGATATGGACAGAGCAAATCTACAACTTTAATTCCTGTTTCCAGAATTTCCGCAGAAGTAGACTGTTCTTCAAAAGCAGGCGCTTTTCTGTGGATTGGGCTGTATTCTACGCCAGTCGGCGGATCAATCTCATCAATTGGCTCGCCAAGGACATTGAACATACGGCCTAATGTATTTTCACCAACCGGAACACTGATCGCAGCGCCCGTTGCCACAGCTTCCATGCCGCGCACAAGTCCGTCTGTTGGTCCCATGGCAATACACCTGACGGTATCATCACCCAGATGCTGTGCTACTTCTACTACCAGACGGCTGCCTTCTTTTCGCGTAATCTCAATGGATTCGTTAATTTCCGGCAGTGTTCCTGTAAATTTTATATCCAGGACAGCACCAACAATCTGAGTGATTTTCCCAATATTTGTTTTTGCCATTTTCTTCTATCACTCCTTTTTATTTATTCGCACTTTCTTTCTAACTAATTGCTTCCGCACCTGCAATAATTTCGGTCAGCTCCTGCGTAATAGAGCCCTGACGGGCACGGTTATATTTCAGAGACAAATCACTAATCATTTCTTCCGCATTGCTTGTGGCAGAGTCCATTGCCTGCATTCTGGCACCGTTCTCACTTGCAACGGCTTCCACAAGTGCACCGTAAAAAATACTTGTCACATATTTTGGAATAATCAGATCCAGAGCTTCTCTCTCATTCGGCTCATAATTCATGATCAGATTTTTATCAGCCGCAGACATCTCTTCTTCGGAAAATTCTACCGGGAGCAATTTCATCAAACTTGGTATATGGACTACGGTATTTTTGAAATGTGTATACGCCAGATAAATCTGACCTATTTTTCCTTCCGTAAAGTCTTTTAATACTTTGTCGCAAATTTCCATTGCATCTTTATAGGTAGGATTCTCGATGACGTCCGAAGCATCTTCTGCTACATGGTATCCTTTTCGTTCTAGCGCATCTTTTCCTTTTGTACCAATTGTATACAGCAATATCTTATCTTTTTCAAGACCGCTGTTTTGAATCAATTTAGTAATATTAGAATTATAACCGCCGGCAAGACCGCGGTTGGAAGTAATAACTACTACAGCTATTTTATCCGAACCATTGTCAGACAGGTACGGATGATCCATGTTCCCCGATCTTGCAAGGATAGATGTTACAGTATGATACATATGCTGAAAATACGGATCTGTCCGTTCTGCATGTGTCTTTGCTTTCTGCAGTTTTACGGTAGAAACTAATTTCATGGCTTTTGTGATTTGCTGCGTACTCTGTATGCTGCTTTTTCGTCTTTTTATGTCTCTCATCGAGGCCATAATCTGTCACCGCCTTATTTTATATTTGAAATATTTCTACCGAAATGATTTTTTGCATTCTTCGATTGCCTGCACTAGTTTCTTCTCTATCTCATCTTCCAAAACTTTTGTTGTACGGATAGATTCTGGAATTTCCGGATATTTTGTATCTATATACTCAAACAGCTCGCTCTCAAAACGCAGTACATCTTCTGTAGGAATATCCAGCAAATATTTCTTGGTAGCAACATAAATGATAATTACCTGCTTTTCTACCGGCATTGGCTGATACTGCGGCTGTTTTAAGATTTCCTTGATTCTTTCACCCTGATCCAGCTTTTCTTTTGTATCCGCATCCAATTCAGAGCCAAACTGTGAAAACGCCGCAAGTTCACGATACTGTGCCAATTCTGTTCGAATAGGTGCAGAGATCTTTTTAATAGCCTTAATCTGCGCGGAACCGCCTACACGTGATACAGACAGGCCGGCATTGATCGCCGGACGGAACCCTGCATTAAACATTTCTGTTTCCAAATAAATCTGACCGTCAGTAATAGATATTACATTGGTAGGAATGTATGCAGATACATCGCCTGCCTGTGTTTCAATGATCGGCAAAGCCGTCAGCGAACCTCCGCCCAACTTATCGGAAAGTCTTGCCGCACGCTCCAATAATCTGGAATGCAAATAAAAAACATCACCCGGATAAGCTTCACGTCCTGGTGGTCTTCTAAGGAGTAAGGAAAGTGTACGGTATGCCGTAGCATGTTTACTTAAATCATCATAAACAACAAGCACGTCTTCGCCATTTTCCATCCATTCTTCTCCGATTGCACATCCTGAATACGGGGCAATATACTGTAACGGAGCAAGCTCACTGGCTGTGGCAGCTACGACAGTCGTATACGACATCGCTCCGTACTCTTCTAAAGTTTTTACAATTGACGCAACTGTAGAAGCTTTCTGGCCAATGGCAACATAGATGCATTTTACACCCTGGCCTTTTTGATTGATGATTGTATCAATCGTTATCGCTGTTTTACCGGTCTGTCTGTCACCGATGATCAGCTCACGCTGTCCTCTTCCAATCGGTATCATAGAATCAATCGCCTTAATACCGGTCTGCAGCGGTGTATCTACGGATTTTCTGGAAATAACGCCGGATGCAACTCTTTCAATCCGGCGGAATTTATCTGTTTTAATCGGTCCTTTGCCATCAATCGGCTGTCCTAATGCGTTCACAACACGGCCGATCATCGCGTCCCCAACAGGAACCTCAACGACTCTGCCGGTAGTCTTAACTGTATCTCCCTCATTGATACTCTTCTGGTCACCAAGTAATACGGCGCCAACATTATCTTCTTCGAGGTTCAATACCATTCCATATACTTCACCTGGGAACTCCAAAAGCTCGCCCTGCATTGCATTTTCCAGACCATGAATACGTGCAATACCGTCTGCTACCTGAATGACTGTACCCACATCAGCAACTTCCAGTTCCGCAGCGTATCTTTTGATCTGCTCTTTGATGACCGAACTAATCTCCTCTGGTTTTAAATTCATGGACAATAGTCACCTACTTTCAACTGTTTTTGCCATATTACTACGGCATTTGCAACTTTAATTTTGATAATTCGGAAGTCAGCCTGGCAAGCTTATTTTTTACGCTGCCATCTACAACCCTGTCTCCGATCCGAATTACGATCCCTCCGATCAAAGACGGATCAATCTGATATATAAATTCAAACTGTACATAATTCGTTGTCTCCAGCAGTTTCCTGCGAATTGCATCTTTCTGCATCAAAGACAAATCCATCGCAGATGTAATATAAGCGGTTCCTATTTTCTTATACTCTTTCACCTGCTCAATAAAATATTCCAGCACGCCGTCGAATTCCTGATAATGGCCTTTTGCAATAATCATCAGCAGCAACCCGATCATTTCTTTCGAAGCGCGGTCTTTAAAAACTGTTTCAATTATTTTTTGTTTTTCTTCGATTACAATTTTCGGATGATTCATCATCTTAGCAAGATCTTCATTAGTCCGAATAATCCCAAGCATCCGCTTTGCCTCATCAAACAATGCGTCTACCTGACCGGTTTCCAAAGCAAGCTCAAATAATGCATCACCATATGTTTTTGAAACTAGCTTTGCCATGTCGAATCACCCATTTCTTTCAATGTTTCTTCTACAAGCCCATTCTGAACGGTTGTATCTATTGACGCTGTTACAATTTTTGCAGCCATCATAGATGCAACAGTGATCATTTCCTGCTTCATTTCATCCATTGCGCGGCTCTTTTCAAGTTTTGCCTCTTCATTTGCACGCTGGATGATACGGGCAGCTTCCTGCTTTGCTTCTTCAATAATATGTGCTTCGTTTTTCAATGCTTTCTGACGTGCTTCGCTTAAAATGGCTTCTGCTTCTTTATCTGCGTTTTTCAGTCTGTCTTCGTATTCCGCCTTCATCGCAGCTGCTTTTTCTTTATCACCTTTTGCACTGTCAATGTCACCCTGAATCTTTCTCTGTCTGTCATACAGCATCTTTCTGACCGGATTCAGCAGCAGATAAGATAATGCCATAAACAATACAAAGATCGCAATCGCCAGAAGCACAGCATCATGAATCAATTGAAAATCAAGATTAAATAATCTTTCCATGTTCGCTCAGTTCAGCCTCCTTTCCGTCTTTTTTCCATTATGCAGACGTCTGTCTGTCTTTTTTATGATAATGGCTGTACGAAAAGCAGGAGCATAGCTACTAACAGACCATACAAACCGGTTGTCTCGGCAACAGCCTGTCCTAATAACATTGTAGACATAATATCAGATTTTGCACCAGGATTTCTTCCTACTGCTGCTGCGCCATGTCCGGCAGCGATACCCTGTCCAATACCAGGCCCGATACCTGCAATAACTGCCAAACCTGCACCAATTGCTGAACATGCTAATATTAAATCCTGTCCTGTGATATTCATAATGATTTTCCTCCTAAAAATAATCTTTTCTTCATTCAAAATAAATCAAAATCAACTGCCTGATTTAATCTGTTTCCATTTGCTGACTAATATAAGTCATCGTCAGCATACAGAATACGTATGTCTGAATTGCTCCTGAGAACAAATCAAAGTATACATGAAGCGCTGCCGGCCAGATAATAGCCACTTTTGACAATAATCCGTAAATGAGCGCCATCATGACTGTTCCTGACAATACGTTTGCAAATAAACGCAAAGACAGAGAAATCGGAACCGCAATTTCACTGATCAAGTTAATTGGGAACCAAATTGGAAGCCATGGTGGTAATGGCGAGCACATATCTGTCCATATTTTTTTTGGACTCTGATACTTAAACTGACAAAAATGTATCAGCGTAAATGTGATCAGACCCAGTGCAAGAGTAGTACCATAATCCGCTGTCGGCGGCCTTAAACCAAACAAACCGGATATATTGCTCACAAGAATGAATATAAAGATCGTACTGATATAGTTAACGAACTTTGGCGCATTCTTTCCCATTGTCCCTTCTACAACACCATCCAGCGAACTGACAATCAACTCCAGTATATTTTGGAATGTATCCGGTATCTCTGTTGCATGACGCATTTTTATATTTGCAATGAGCGCAAATCCGATCAGGAACAGCATGACAATTAAGATACATACATGAGATGTAGTAATCCAGACTTCATGACCAAACAGATTATAAGAAAACAATCCATGTATCATAAAATCAATATTGTCAGCACTGGATGACATTACGATTGCATTTGTCACAGTTTCACCTCCCTTTCTATTGTATTAGTTTTGTCCGAAGACCCACCACCTTTTCCTGTTACTTTTATAAGCACTTTGTGCAATGCCGGCTGTAAATAAGCCGATATCTTTAAACCCATCACACCGATAAACAATGTAATAAGGTTACCAAGATCAAAATACATGGTAACTGTAAAAACAATTACAACTGCTGCATAACGCGCAATCCCTTTTGCAATAATTCTGGCCCTTGCCTTCTGCGGGTCGACAGCATCTACACTTTCAGCAATAATAAGCGCAATATGATAAGCCATCGCCATAGCTGTTACTATGCCTATCCAAAGCCCGCTGCTGTAGCGCAGCTTGTCCGCCGCAAACCAGACGCCTGTAACCTGTATGATAATCCCATAAAGAAATATTCCAAACAGCAGTTCAGGAAGCGCTTCGTTTAAACGTCTGAACATTTTAAAATGTATCCTTCCTTAATTTTATTCTTTGGATCCTTTTTGATCATCCTGATATATTTTTTTAGCCATTATAAAAATATTGCGGAAACCAGCCAGCGCTCCCATTAAAAACAGAGGAACCGTAATAACCGGCATATGAAATTTTTCACCAATCCAGACCCCAAATAACGTACAAAGGACAATAGGAACGATCATATTGATACCAAACTGCATCACCATTGTAAATGCCTGAAATACATTCCGTTTCTTTTTCATAAAATTCCTCTTTCCTTGTAATACGCAGAAAAACACTAAGTACATTATAAGCACAAATTCATAAATTGTCCATATTATTTTGGCAATTATTAACATTTAATTATAATTTTATGAATTCAATAATTAAAAAGGTACATCCTGAGTTATTCCCAAAATGTACCACAATTATTCTCTCTGTCCATTATAAACTCTGATTTAACATTACAGATAATTTTTTTATAGATTTATATAGTGTCTCATAACAAATTCCATAGGACTGCAGTGTTCCTCCATATGGATCCATAATTTCCAGTTCATCACCCACAAGCTCTGTCAAAACCTCTACATTTTCCGGAACTGCATTTGCAAACATGTCCAAAATTTTTTGCTTGTCATTATTTTCCATTACAATTACAAGTGTATCTTTCGCAAAATCTTCTTCTTCCAGCTGGCTGGACATATAATTTTCTAAAGTAATCCCATTGCTAATCAATACAGCTTCCGCTTTCTGATTTAACGGTTCCGGAAATAGCACAACGATTCCGCGCGCCTGTATATCAATAGGCTGTTTTAATGTACATTCTTTCAGTAATTCCGCTGCCATAGGAGCACGGCTGTTTCCTGCACTGTCAGCAAAAATAATTTTCTTACATGTATTCATATACTCACCCCAACTATTCCGCCACAATGATCTGATGCCCTGCAGCCTTTAACAAACGATTCATGATAGCCTGCCCCATCCGCAGCGTTGAAAAACTTTCCGAAAAAATAATATCCACATCAGACTCATCAAATTGTCTTAATATCTTATAGAGATTGTGCGCAATCATTTCTTCTTCCCGTCTCTTGCCGATGCTGATGACTAATCCACAATCATAACATTCAGCTGTTTCTTCCGTACCAATAATTCCAACCTTTTTTCCTTGTTTCATCTTTTCTTGTGACAATTCATTTATCTTTTTAATCACATTTTCCCTCACACCTTCCACGACAATCATTTCTGCTTTCGGTGCGTAATGTCTGTATTTCATACCTGGCGCCTTTGGTTTTATATTTTCGTCTTCTGCCAAAATACCAGGATCCATACGTACTTCACCGATAACCTTTGTAAGCATATCCACCGAAATAAATCCAGGACGCAATACAACAGGAATATCCTCTGTCAAGTCTATAATTGTAGATTCTATGCCAATGCCAACCGCTCCCCCATCTAATATTAATGGTATTTTATTTTTCAAATCCTCAAAAACATGCGCAGCCAATGTAGGACTTGGCCTTCCTGATGTATTAGCGCTTGGTGCGGCTATATATCCTCCGCCTTCCTGAATCAATGCCAGTGCGATTTTATTGGAAGGCATACGTACAGCTACTGTATCCATCCCTCCAGTCGTCTCATAAGGAACCTCAGCGCTTTTTTCCAATATCATAGTGAGCGGCCCCGGCCAAAATGCATCCGCCAAAAGCCTGGCCGCTTTCGGTATATATGCTGCGATTTTGTTCAAATCTTCAAAACGGCATATGTGAACAATGAGTGGATTATCTGAAGGCCTGCCTTTTGCCGCGTATATTTTTCTCGATGCCTCCGGCTGAAGCGCGTCTGCTCCAAGGCCATATACAGTCTCTGTAGGAAAGGCTACCAATCCTCCTGTCCGAAGGATATGCCCTGCCTGTCTGATCGTGTTGATATCTATATCCGTTTCTGATAATTTTTTTACTACTGTTCTCTGCATCATTTTGTTATCCTTAACTGGATCCGTGAGATACATTCCTTTCTATTCTTCTGAATTTTTTACAGTATCCTGCTTGGTTTCATCTCTTCCAAGATATCTGTTTATACCCGTACAGATAGCGTTGACCATTTTTTGCTGATAATCTTCATCCGAAAGCTTTTCTGCTTCCTGCGGGTTGCTTAAAAATCCACATTCAACAATGACGATCACAGAATCTGTCCTTTTCAATAAATAATAACTGTCATTTGCCTTCGCTTCTCTGTGGTTTTCTGTGTCAACCTGTTCAATTAACGTTTTCTGCAATATTTCCGCAAGCTTTTGACTTTCAGATGACGTTGTATAATAAAAAACCTGTGCTCCTTTAATTTCCGGGCTCGTATAACTGTTCTGATGAATGCTGATTGTCATCAGCGGTTTTTGTTCATTAATCAGATCACACCGTCTTTGCAAATCCTGTGCTTTTTTGTTACTGGCGCTTTCATCATATAATCCCTTGTCATCTTCCCGTGTCATAACTACAGTCATTCCTGCATCTTCCAGTGTTTTTTTTAATTTTAATGCAATCTGCAAATTAATATCTTTTTCAAGTACACCATTCACACCTATTTTCCCAGAATCAAACCCTCCATGACCAACATCCACGACAATACAATCTTTTTGTTTTTCCACCTGGCGTCCTGTTACGTAAACAGCGCTTGTCTTAGCCAATATGCAAGCACAGACAAGAATCACAACTGACATAACCAATTCCAATCTTTGTTTCAAGTTCTCTGCCTCCAGAGGTTTTATTACTATACATATGACAAAAGATCAGAATCATCCCTGTTTCTTATGATTATTGAAAATTAATGAATATACTTGATAATTGTGTTCCAGACAGCTGGATCTTCCAGTCCAAGCTTCCAGAAAGAAGCTCCCGCAAATT
>CAOKJJ010000155.1 GCA_948468465.1 uncultured Eubacterium sp.
GATGTAAGCTTTGTATAGGAGGTGCAGTATGAAAGCGAAGACAAATTACCAGCAGGACTTTCAGAAAAAGCAAGTGATGTCATCCTCGTGGCCATCTGTGCCGTGATTATGTTTATTGTTGCCTACCCGCTGTATTATGTTGTGATTGCATCTGTGTCAAATCCGTATGATGTATATGCGGGGAAAACATTCCTGCTGCCAAGCCAGTTTACATTGGACGGATATAAGGCGGTATTTTCGGACAGCAGCATTATCACTGGTTATTTGAACAGTATTAAGTATACCGTGATCGGGACAGTGTTTTCTGTGACATTGCTTTACCTGACGGCATATCCGCTCAGTATCAGGAATCTGCCTGGAAGGAAGTGGCTGAGCCTGTTTTTCATCTTCACGATGTATTTTGGCGGAGGCATGATTCCTACCTACCTGATCGTAAAGGACACTGGATTGATTGATAATATGTGGGCGCTCTTCCTTCCGGGCGGCGTGGGCGTCGGCAACATGATTATTGTAAGAAATTTCTTCGAGAACAGCATCCCGAAAGAAATGATCGAAGCAGCAGAGATTGACGGCGCTTCCAAATGGACAACGTTTGTTAAGATTGTGATTCCGCTCAGCCGTTCCATTATGGCGGTTATGGTAGTGTTTAGTATGGTTGCTTACTGGAATGACTGGTTTACCGCCCTGATCTATCTTCCGGGCAAGGAAAAGGCTCCGCTGCCATTGGTTTTAAGAGGAATCCTGATTCAGAGTTCTGCCAGTGCCAGCCAGCAGGCGAATATGTCCGGCGGTTACGCGGAACTGAACAAACTGACGGAGCTTATCAAGTTTGCGTCTATTTTTGTAGCGGCTGCACCGATGCTGATCATTTATCCATTTGTGCAGAAGTATTTTGAAAAAGGCTTTATGGCCGGAGCTGTAAAAGGTTAATGCGGCGGTGATAAAGTTAAATATGATAGAAAAAAATTTAGAGAAAAAAAGGAAAGGAAAATATGATGTTAAAAAATATGTTATTGAAACCAAGAGCATTTTTCAATGATCGTGGATTTTGGAGAAGAGCTGCTTCCTGCACGCTGATTGCAGGACTTACAGTATCTATGGCTGCCTGCGGCGGTAAGAAGGCTGACAGTGCGGACAAAGCGGAGCCGGGTGTTGCGAATGAGGATGTGTCTCAGACAGAGTTCACTGTTATGGGGGCAGCCAGTGCTTTGAGCAAAGGGTATGATGACAATGAAGTGCTGAATAAAATGCAGGAAGAAGCCGGCGTTAAGGTGGAATGGAATGTAGCAAGTGATTCTGTCGCAGAGCAGGTCAATGTCCGTATTGGCGGCGGCGAGCTGCCGGACGCTTTTATTGCGGTAGGCTTTAGCAACTATGACCTGACGAATTATGGGGAAGACGGCACGTTTATTGATCTGACACCGTATCTGAATGAAAAATATATGCCGAATTTATCGAAGATATTAGAAGAAAATCCGGATATTAAAAGTGCCATTACGATGAGCGACGGATGCATTTATGGACTTCCGTCAGCGGAAAAAATGGGGACCGCAGGCATTGGAGCTGAGGAAGACTATAGTATTTACACCATCCCGCAGTTCAGCATGATTAATAAAAAATGGCTGGATGACCTTGGACTGGAGGTGCCGACAACGCTGGATGAACTTCATACAGCACTAAAAGCTTTTAAGGATCATGATATGAGTGCAAAAATATATGGAAATGACGCGGGGAGCACGATTCCGATGAGCACGGGTTTTGACCAGTGGTGCTGGGGACAAAATATTTTTTATGCGGGATTTGGTTTTACGAACTGGCCGAATGATGTCTGCAACGACCTTGTGCTTAAGGATGACGGGACGGTAGAATTTATGTGTGCATCAGATAAATACCGCGACGCGCTCACTTACTTCCATGACTGGTTTGCAGAAGGACTGATGGATCAGGAAATGTTCAGCCAGTCAGATACCCAGCTGATCGCAAAATGTTCCCAGGGGAATGTCGGTGTCTCAACCTGGTGGTACATTGATGAAGTAATGGGCGAATATGCTAAAGATTATGTGTTCCTGCCGGTTCTTGACGGGCCGGATGGCACCCACAATGTAACTGTACGTACCGGAGGCGTGACAAACAGCGGAAATCTGAATATCACAAGCGCATGCAAGAGCCCGGCGAACCTTTTAAAATTCTTTGACAAATGGTATGAGCCGGAAAATGTCATGCAGCTGCAGTATGGACCGATCGGCACATATTTTACGGAACAGGATGAGAACGGGGTATGGAAAAGCATTACGGATAAAGAAGCGCAGGAAAAATTCGGCAAGACGGCCGGAGAATTAAAGGGTGAATATGAAGTATACGGTCCGAAGCTGATTCTCAGCGAATATTATAATACAACATTCCAGATGGAAGACCGCGCAAAAGAACGTCTTACGGATTTAAAAGATTTCTGGATGCCGTATGTGGACAGCACGGCTGTGTATCCGGTAGACTGTGTATATACAAAAGACGAGCTGGATACGATTGATATGTACAAACCGGATTTTGAGAGCACAGTGTCGGAACAGGAAGGATTGTGGCTTAAGGAAGGCGGGCCGAGTGATGCAGAATGGGAAAGCTATCTTGCAACTTTAAAGGAGAGCTGCGGCATGGATGAACTTCTTAAGGTATATCAGGATGCTTATGACCGTTATGCAGGCGCGGAAAGCGGAAACGGCGCAGATTCCGGGGATCGTGCAGCAGAAGAATAAGACATTATAATCATCAAAAAGAGAACGGATGCCGGAGCAGATGAAGATCTAAGGTCTGTTCCGGCATTTGCAGTATATGGGTAAGTTAGAAAAATGAACGAATAAAGGAGGATTTGCTATGCTGAGTCAGATTCTGCGTGATGCAAGAAAATATGAAGAAACAATGGAGCGGGGAATTGACGAAAGATTAAGGCCGGGCTTTCATCTGTCTGCACGGATCGGCTGGATGAATGACCCGAATGGTTTTTCTTTTTATAAAGGAGAATACCACCTGTTTTATCAGTATCATCCATATAACTGCCAGTGGGGGCCGATGCACTGGGGGCATGCGGTAAGTAAGGATTTGCTGCATTGGAGATATCTTCCTGCCGCACTGGCACCAGAGACGGATTATGACAGGGACGGATGTTTTTCCGGAAGCGCGGCCGTACTGGCGGATGGAAGCCATCTTCTGATGTATACAGGCGTATCGAAAGAGACACAGCCGGACGGCAGTACCTGCGATGTACAGAAACAATGCATTGCCGTCGGGGATGGCGCAGATTATGAAAAATACACGGGCAACCCGGTTTTGGACCAGAAAGATCTGCCGGAATGCGGCAGCAGGTTTGATTTCCGCGACCCGAAGATCTGGCAGAAGCAGGATGGCTCCTACCGGTGCGTGGCAGGGAACTGTACTGAAGAAAAAGACGGACAGATCCTGTTGTACAGCAGTCCGGATGGCTTTCACTGGAAATACGAAAAAATACTCGCATCCAACCAAAAGCGGTTTGGAAGAATGTGGGAGTGTCCGGATTTCTTTGCGCTGGATGGAAAACAGGTTCTGCTTATCAGCCCGCAGGATATGCTGCCGCAGGGGTTTGAATACCATAACGGGAATGGAACGGTCTGCCTGATCGGTTCTTACGATGACGAAACAGAGGAATTTACGGAAGAAGCTGACCAGGCGGTTGATTATGGGATAGACTTCTATGCGCCGCAGACAGTGCTTGCCCCAGACGGCCGGCGGATTATGATCGGCTGGATGCAGAACTGGGATACGTGCAGCCTTCACGCACCGAAAGAACTGCCCTGGTTTGGGCAGATGAGTCTTCCAAGGGAGCTTTCTGTAAAAGACGGCCGGCTCATGCAGACACCTGTCCGGGAACTGGAAAAGCTGCGCGGGACGCAGGTAAAGCATGAAAATGTCACATTCAGCGGCATTACAGGACTTGCTGGCGTCAAGGGACGGAAAATGGATATGGAACTGTCCATACGTCCGGCGCAGGGGGCAGATATTTATAAGAAATTTGCAGTCCGCTTTGCGCAGAAAGAATCCATATATACTGCCGTAAGTTTCCGGCCGTATGAATCCATAGTAAAAATAGACCGTAAATTTTCCGGTTCCAGACGGGCCATTATCCACCAGCGGCGGTGCCTTGTGAAACATACAGAAGGCAGAATCAAATTACGGATTATTCTGGATAATTTCAGCGCAGAAGTATTTGTAAACGATGGAGAGTATGTTCTTTCTGCAACCATTTATACGGATGCCGCAGCAGATGGAATCTCTTTTTTTGCGGACGGGGATGTAACGATAGATGTTATAAAATATGATTTGCTAAGCGTTTGTTGTTGAGCACTAGAGCGTGTTTGAAAAATGCTGTTGACAAATTTCACAAAATAAAGTAATATAAGGACATTGCAGAGAGTGTCGGCAAAAGCCGCACGAAGGGGTGCACCACCGCGGGTGTATTCCTTCGTGCGGCTTTTTATTATAATTATATTTAAAATGCAGGAGGTTTTACATATGGTTCGCATTAACGGAAAAGAAGAGGCAGCGCAAGGAATGCTGTTAAAAGATTATCTGGAACAAAACGGCTATCCCGCAGGCGGCATTGCCGTAGAGTGCAACGAACGGATTGTGGCAAAACAAGATTACGAGAGCTATGTCATCCGTGATGGAGATGTCATCGAAGTGGTTAGCTTTGTCGGGGGAGGCTGAATCCGCTTCGGGAATAACGGTGCATACAGAGATGCATGATAAAGTCTGAAGAGTTGAGTTTAGGAAGAAAAGCAGAAAAGGAGTCATTGCCATGACAGCAAAAAAAGACACATTTACATTAGGAGGCCGGGAGTTTTCTTCCCGTTTTATTCTAGGTTCCGGAAAATATTCGATGGAACTGATCAAGGCGGCTGTAGAACATGCGGGAGCACAGATCATTACGCTTGCCGTGCGGCGCACAAATACGAAAAAAAATGAAAATATACTGGATTATATTCCAAAAGGCGTGACATTGCTGCCAAATACTTCCGGTGCCAGAGACGCGAAAGAGGCAGTCCGTATTGCGCGCATGTCGAGAGAGTTAGGATGCGGTGATTTTGTAAAAATAGAAATTATGAAAGACAGCAAATACCTGCTGCCGGACAACGCTGAGACGGTGAAAGCAACGGAGCAGCTTGCAAAAGAAGGATTTGTGGTGCTTGCCTATATGTATCCGGACTTGTATACGGCCAGGGATTTGGTGCACGCAGGAGCAGCCGCGGTAATGCCGCTGGCATCACCGATCGGATCCAATCAAGGTCTGGCGACCAAAGCGTTTATCCAGATTTTAATAGATGAAATAGATGTGCCGATTATCGTGGATGCAGGCATCGGCCGGCCGTCGCAGGCATGTGAGGCAATGGAGATGGGAGCCGCTGCAATTATGGCAAATACGGCAATCGCAACCGCAGGCGACATTCCGGCGATGGCAGGAGCGTTTAAACACGCGATCGAAGCTGGACGCAGTGCGTATTTAGCAGGGCTGGGACGCGTGCTGGAAAGGGGAGCCGCCGCTTCCGATCCGCTGACCGGATTTTTAAGAGATGAGTAAGTAAGCGACAGATTAGTTTGAGAAAGAAGGGAAAAGATTTGACGCAAAATCAGTTTTTGGTAGATTCTAAAAAGCTGACGCCTGAGGCATTAAAACGAAAACACCAGGTGGAACATGATCCGTCGGCAAGAACAGATCCGATGGAGTATATGGAAGGGATGGAACGCATTTCTTCGGATATTATGCAAAAAGTGCTTGGGCAGATGCAAAGCTATGAACCGCAGGCATATACGGACGCAGACGTACGCCGGGCACTCATGCACGAGACGTGTACCATAGACGATTTCAAGGCGCTGCTGTCTCCGGCTGCGCTGCCGCATCTGGAGGAGATGGCGCAAAAAGCCAAATATGAAACAAGCAGACACTTTGGAAATACGGTGTACTTGTTTACGCCTTTATACATTGCGAATTACTGTGAAAACTATTGTGTATACTGCGGGTTTAATTGCTACAATGACATTTCGCGTAAAAAGTTGACAATGGAAGAAATTGAGCATGAAATGCAGGTCATTGCAGATTCCGGGATGGAAGAGATTTTGATTTTAACAGGCGAGAGCCATCAAAAGAGTAGCGTTGCTTATATCGGAGAAGCATGTAAGCTCGCGGCGCGGTATTTCCGCAATGTCGGCCTGGAGATCTATCCGGTAAACAGCGAAGATTATCGTTATCTGCATGCATGCGGCGCGGATTACATTACCGTATTTCAGGAGACATATGATGCAAAGCAGTATGAAAAGCTGCATTTAATGGGGCATAAGCGGGTGTTCCCTTATCGCTTTGAAGCGCAGGAGCGGGCAATTTTGGGCGGCATGCGGGGAGTCGCATGTTCCGCTCTGCTTGGATTGTCAGACTTTCGTAAAGACGCGCTTGCTTCGGCGCTGCATGTATATTACCTGCAGCGCAAATATCCATACGTGGAATATTCCCTTTCATGTCCAAGACTGCGTCCGATCGTAAACAATGAAAAAATCAATTCGCAGGATGTACATGAAAAACAGCTGTGCCAGATACTTTGCGCATACCGTATCTTTTTGCCGTATGTAGGAATTACCGTATCCTCCAGGGAACAGAAGCATTTTCGGGATGGAATCGTAAAAATTGCGGCGACAAAAGTATCAGCAGGAGTATCGACGGGAATCGGAGATCATGAGGGCAAATACCATGGCATACAGCAAGCTCAGACCGGGGATGAGCAGTTTGAAATATCAGACGGCAGAAGCTTTGAAAACATGTATCAGGATATTGCTTCGCATGGACTGCAGCCGGTTTTAAATGATTATATTTATGTTTCATAAAATGTACGAAGAATTAAAAGGGAGCAAAAGATGCCGGATCAGATAAAAATCTGCTGTATGACAAACAGGCACCTGGCAGTACAGGATTATTATGATCAAATCAGACAAATTGCCAGTGCGCGGCCGGAAGCAGTGATTGTTCGGGAAAAGGATCTGCCGGAACAGGAATATGAGACGCTTGCCGCACAAGTCATGGATATTTGTGAACAGTATAAGGTATTATGTATCCTGCACACATACACAGACGCCGCCATTCGTCTGGGCGCGGCAGCGCTGCATCTTCCGATGTCGCTGCTGCTAACGATGACAGAAGACAAGAAGAGACAGTTCTCGGTACTTGGCGCATCGGTACATTCTAAAAAAGAAGCGCTGCAGGCACAAAAGGCCGGGGCGACATATCTGACGGCCAGCCATATATTTGCGACAGACTGCAAACGCGGCGTGCCGCCAAAAGGACTGCCTTTTTTACAGGAAATCTGCAAAACGGTTCCTGATTTGCCTGTTTATGCATTGGGAGGCGTTCATGCTCAAAACGCGGCGTCCTGCATACAGGCGGGAGCGTACGGGGTGTGCATGATGTCGGAATGTATGCGGTATGAGAATATACGGGACAGATTCAGAGATTATCATATGCCATAAATGATAAAACAGCCGCAAGGAGGAAGAATGGTTTTTTATATTTCTTTGCGGCTGTTTATTTTAATTGTAGTAAGATAGAATATGATAGGATATTATTAACCCCAATACCTATTAACATCATTTTCAGCTTCCAGTGAAGGCAGATTGAAATTGTCAATCAGATACTGTACAGTTTCCTGGAAGGATAAATTAAAACTTTTGCATGTCCGCACCGCTCCTTGTTTTACGCCTTCGGCTATACCTTCGGCTATGCCTTCGATTCTTCCATCGGCTACACCTTCTTTGTATTTTTCCCGTTCCCGCATAAGCAATGTCATATATTCCACCTGCCATTCTTTATTTTCTTTGATTTTTCGGACTTCCTGTGCCAATCTCTCTGTAAAATCATCTTCTGGAGTATTATTTTCTATAAATTTTAAGATATTTCTCGTTTCTTTGCTGATATTGCCTTTGGTTCCAGTAGTATTAAAGAAAATTTTAGTTGTACCATCCTCTAAGAGAATATCATGATCTTCTCTGCACATATTTTCAAATGTGTACCTCCACCGTTCTCTTCCAAATGCATCAAAGGTACAGATAAAGATAACAAAGCTTTGTGGAAGTTCGCTGTAATCTGCTCCTTTTTCGATAGCGTTCAGATCTATCATTCCAGTATAATATCTGGTTCGTTTGGAAAGGTTTCTTTTATTTGAGGTTTGAATTTCGATGTTGTAGACAGTGCCTTTTTCATCCTTTAGGTACACGTCTAACCGTACACTTTTGCTGTCTTTTGAAATATTAATGGCTTTCTGTTCTTCTGGATATTCGATGTGGTCGATTTGAATATCCAATAAACGCTCCAGCATTCCTTTACATAATTCTGTGTTACGCATAACCTTTGCAAACATAAAGTCATTGGAAATTTTTAAATTTTCCCAGAGTTGATCTTCTGGAATTGTAAGTTTAACTGTACTTTCCTGCTGGTTCACACCAGGTACCTCCCTTTTCTTTAAATATACTATTTTCTTATGCGGCCGTCAACAGTGGATTCGATAATCCTTTACACGGATGGCCGCATCTGGTGTAAATCTTACAGAAATAGACAAGATAAAAGAACAGCAGCTATGACCTGTAAATAAAGAACTTTTCGTTTACATGCAGTTCTTAAAGTTCTTTATTTACAGGTTCCTGCAAAAAGGTGTAAAGATTTATGAAGATTTATTTAATGCCTGGTACACAGCAAAATTTTGCGCATCCCATTCCACGCCTTTTCCTTCTTCGCTATCCTGGTCGGAAAAGATTACAGATACCATTCTGGCATGATCTTTAAAAAAATCCCAGTTTTCATCATTCAGTCCCTGCCGGCAGTTTTTCCAGTTTGTCTGACAGGTTTTAAGGCTGCCTTCCGAAAGGACGTCCGTTAGCATATTGCCGCTCCAGTACTGCAGCGATGCGGATTCTTTCAAAGGTTCCAGTCTCATAAACCAGTCGTTTTCTGAAATCATCTTACTGCTGAATGGATAGTATTCCGAAACGGTTGCGCCGTATGCCTGTTCCAGATTCTTTTTCACAGACGTTAAGTCCGCGTCCTGCGGATAATATGCCATGATCCGGCACAGACGCTGTTTTCCGGTATCCAGTCCCGGCATTTTGCTCAGGGAAGCGAAATCTGCGAATGAAAATAAAACGCGTTCTGTCTGCTGTCCGAACACGTTGATGCCTGTAATCACAAAACTTGTTGTTAAATCGTTTTTATCATAAATTACAGTGTTTTCTTTTTCAGTCTGCAATGCTTTCAAAACATCTTCCGGAGTCATATCCCAGGTCAATGCAGGGAATTCCAGATTTTTCGCCTGTGTTTTTTTCTCAGTTTTTGTGCAGGCACATAGGAAAAATGTACATAACATCAGTACTGTTAAAAAACTTTTTTTTGTCATAATATTCCTCTCAATGCTCAATTTGCTCATTTATAGCATTATATACACCCATATGATAGGCAAAAAAGAACAGTCTTTTAGAATCTTTCTCATTTAACCAAAGGATTGAATTCATCTTAGCTGCATGGATAAACGTATCCCACGCTTCAGCGTCTGTAAGAATCCCCAGAAATGGTTTCCATGCATTATAATAGGCCCCAGATTCCTTTTCAGGAATCCATGCAGATATATCCTGTGTTCCCCATGCCTTCGTTTGTTTGGAATTCTTATAGTTCTTAGGACCTGGCATATCTGTATAAAGATTCAATTCATATACAGTAAGTTCTGGCAGAGGTTCGCCATAACGTTTACGCATTTCTTTATATACACTGTCCATGTCCGCATCATCCGGATACTGTACGATTGCTTCACAAAAACTGTAGTTTCCCTGATCCTCAAAATCTAAGAATTGAAAGCTTGTGTACTTTGATTTAACTCCAAACAGTTCAAAATCATTTACGATAAAGGCGGAACCTCTTCCTGATTCATCGGATACACTTATATCCGCATCCTGGAGTTTTAATGCTTCTTTTGCTTCTTCTGGAGTCATTCCCCACTGGAGATCTGGAAAATTCAGGCTGGCCGTTTCGTTCCTTCCACAGGAACATATAAATATGGCAAGAACATAGATAATACACGAAAATATTTTCTTTTTCATACTGCGGAACCTCACTTTCTGGGCAAAATTCTGTTGTTGCTTTCAATATTACACAGGAATGATCTGATTTACTTGATCATAGATACTGTTTGAACTATTGGCATTCTTTCATAATTTCTAATTCAGATAAAATACCTTTGATTTCATATAGGGATTTCACATATTCAGCAAAAACCTGTTCTCCGCGCTCCAGGATTTTATAATATTTTCTCTTAGGACCATTCGATACATCACTGTAATACATATCTGTCCAATGTTCCCTGTTCATTCTTCTTAGAATGGCATAAAACGTACTTTCTTCCGTATCGGGAAAATATTTCAGAAGCATTTTGATCATGTCATAGCCATACATATCGTGTTGTTTTAAAAGCTGCAAAATACATATATTCAGTAACCCTCTTTTCAATTGAGCATCCATCTGTTTCCTTTTGCCTCCAAGATTTTATTGCATTACTCACATCTACTATTTGTTAATCAGTAATTATAATATAAGAGTTCTATCATTGGATGTCAAGGCATTTCAGAATAAAAAAATTTCAAAAAAATTTTCGAATGCTAGAGCGTGTTTGAAAAATGCTTTCCGTGAGATGTACTTCACACTTTGTGGAGAATTTATTCCAAATTTATGAGGCATAGCGGGCTATGTTGATTAAATTTGGGATGAATTATCCGCAAAGTGGGGAGTGCAGATCGCGGGAATGATTTTTCAAACACGCTCTAGGGAACAGCAACAAATTCACCAACAAGGCACAGCCGCATACAATAATAAAAATCATAAAAGGCATTCCAGACCTCAGCATCAGATCCATAAGGAATGTAAGGCACCTCGTATGAGCTTTTCATCACGCATGTCCAAAGCCTTTGAAAACGCCCTGATCCTGCCTCTTTCTACAGATTCCAAATATATTTTATTCAGCGACTGCCATCGCGGCGACGGCAGGGCAGACGACAATTTTTTAAAAAACGAACTATTGTATCTGGCGGCTCTGCGTTATTACAACAAACGCGCGTTTACTTATCTGGAATTAGGCGACGGCGATGAGCTGTGGGAAAACCGATCCATCGAGCGTATCCAGCAGATGCATCCGCACAGCTTTGAAATGCTGAAAAAATTCAAGGACGAACACCGCATGCATCTGATTTACGGCAATCATGATATGGTGAAAAAGGACGCTGAATTTTGTAATAAATATATGGACGTTCCTTCGTATCCGGGCATTTTGTTAAAAGACGAGCTGCATAAAAAGGACATTTTTCTGACACACGGCCATCAGGCGCAGATCATGAACAGTACATACTGGAAGGTCAACCGTTTTTTCGTACGCTATTTATGGAAAAACCTGGAGCTGCTTGGCGTGCCTGACCCGACGAGCGCGGCAAAAAATAATACAAGAAAAGGGGCAGTGGAACAGCGCCTGACGCAGTGGGCAGCAAAACAGCAGGTAATTTTGATTGCCGGACATACGCACCGCCCATTTGCAGGCACGAAGCAGTCACCATATTTCAATACCGGAAGCTGCGTGCATCCGGCAGGAATTACCGGCATTGAAATTGAAAACCGCTGCATGACGCTTGTGAAGTGGTCACTGGATACAAGGCCGGACCAGGTGATTTTCGTAAAGAGAGAAGCGCTGGGAAACACGGTTTGTGTGGATCAGTACTAAAGAAACCCATAAAAATGCAACACAAATTGTCTTATATCTTGAAATTGCGCACCCACTGTGGCATAATAACAGTTATGTACAAAAATACCGCAAACAAAAAGAAGATCAGGAAGGTGATTGCATGTCAGTAAAAGACACCAGAAT
>CAOKJJ010000156.1 GCA_948468465.1 uncultured Eubacterium sp.
TTTTTGCCGTCTCAGTTAAGCAATATGGTTATGATGTATTTGCGGAATCCGGAGTACATTGCTTAATTGTTCAATTTTCATCTGTAAGATCTCATATACAAGCCTGTGCTGACGGTTGATTCTGCGGGAGTATAGGCCGTATAAATCGCCTGTTAGTTTTTCGTAATCTGGCGGAATTTGATATGGGTTATTACAGATGATGTTGATTAATTCCTTTGCTTTTTCGTCTAAATGGGCAGCTTTTAGCTTGGGGATATCCTTGAAGGCAGTTTTGGTGTAAGTGATTGCGTACATTACCAGTCAACCTCGCTTTCCGGGACACATTCGGAAAGAGGGGTTTTTTTACCGTTTATCAGTTTTTCTGCTAATTCGGGTGTAGGCAATTGCTGCCAATTGACAGCAGATTGCGGACAGATGGCAGCAGTGCTAAATATTCTTGGATGCCTCTGCAACTGGCAGGCAATCCTGGCTTTCTTTTAAAAAATCATTCGCCTGTTTCATTTGTTCCACCAAAAAATTGTTTTACGATTCCTGCTATTTGTTCTTCATTATTATAATGGATATAGTGTCCGCCTTCAAGAACCATTGTTTTTCCTTTTATGACGGCATCGCTAAGTTTTTGATGCTCAGGAAGCCAGTAATCATCCAATTCGGTACTTTGATCGGATAGAAGAAACAATACGGGAATGTCTTTTGGAAAATACATATCCTGAATAGCGCCCAGGTTTTCTTTGAAACGCCTGCCTTCATCCTGCATGCTGGCATTGGCAATGATGTGCTGCATAATGGCCCTTTGCTGTTCGTTTTCTTCTTCGTTTAAGCTCTCCAGATCAAAAGCTTCCGGGACAAATGTACTGGCAAAACGATAGATCCCGCTGTATTTTAACGCAGGGTAGAGCCATCCTGGAATGTCAGATTCCTGAATCTGGAAGGCGACGGAAGTGTCCAGGCCAAGATATCCGGCTACTTCGTCCGGGTATGTATTCGCATAATGAAGCCCATAAATCCCGGCAATGGAATGGCCTGCCAGGATATATCTGTCAATGCCTAAGGATTCTAAGCATTGGTGCAGTTCTTTATTCATATTCGCCACGGTTCTTGGCGCCTTAGTTTCACCGCTCAGGCCATAGCCGAAAGGTTCTGCAATAACGACACGATAGTCAGGCAGCAGGCTTTCAGCCAGTGATTTAAAATCCAGGTACGGGGAAGGGGTGCCGTAGCCTGGCAGTAAAACAATCGTTTCTTTTTTGTCTCCCATAACTACAACATTCATTTTCCCATTGTCAGTCTCTATTTTTTTACCATATGCAGGCAGTCTTTTCGTGTCAGAAAAGCTCATAATGAACTGGTAAACGGACGTGCATCCTAAAAAAAGCACTGGCACAAGCAGGATGCAGAGAAAGATTTTAAACATTTTTTTCAGTATTTTCATATGAATTCTCCTCGTATGGAATCTTTGTTTTTCATACTATATCATATCTGGAAAAAATTACAAGATATCAAAGGGCATCTGAGACAAAAACGGGCTGCTTGTGTTTTTTTCATATTGCTGTAAGCAGCAGTTCTGAAAGGTAGAATTTTTCGCAGTAAAAACAGGCTTTATTCCTGCTTTTTTATCTCATTTATGGTAAAATCAGAAAAAAGTTTTTCACAAAGGAGATTTTACAATGACAAGAGCCGAAAGAAGAAATGAGAAGAAAAAGTATGGAAAAGATTTTGCATCTTTCTGCCAGATTCTGAACCGGTATTTTCCGGATTTTTCAGGCTGGCTTGCCAGCCTGAAAGATCCCAGAAAATTCTGGACATATGAAATAGAAGTCATGCTGATGACAGTAATCATGAAAAATGTGTTCTGCATCAGCAGCATGCAGAAAATGACGGATGAATTTATAAAGGATGAATGCGTAAAAAACCTTTGCATCATGCTGGGTGTCCCGGAGCATGAGTTTCTTCCGCATTATGTTACTATAAATGAATTTCTTTCAAAAATGGATACGGGGGAGCTTGAAAAACTCTGCGGGCAGATGATACATGCACTCCTGCGCAGAAGGAAGTTCGAAGATGCACGGTTTCTGGGAGAATACTGGATGGTCATTTTTGATGCCACGGGCCTGTTCCATTTTAGGGAAAGGCACTGCCCGCACTGCCTGAAAAAAGTCCTGAATAAAGGGATGGAAAATGAACAGGCAGTATATTACCATCACGTCCTGGAAACAAAGATTGTACTTGGGGATGGGTTTGTTGTCAGCATCGGTACGGAATTTATTGAAAACGAAAGTGAAGATGTTACAAAAAACGATTGTGAAACAAAAGCGTTCAGACGGCTGGCCGCAAAACTGAAAAAAGAATACTCGCACCTTAAACTATGCGTGCTGGCGGACAGTCTGTACGCATCAGAACCTGTATTTAAATGCATAAAGGATAACGGCTGGCATTTCCTGATCCGTTACAAGGACGGGAGCATCCCGTCAGTTGCGGAAGAATACCGCAGCATACGTGATTATGGCGGGTCAGAAAGCCTGGACGGGACAATAGCCAGGGAATACCCCCGGAAAGGGAAGGTAAACAAAAAACTCCATATGGAATGGGTGCCGGAAATTGATTACAGGGATTACAGCCTGACGCTGCTGGCGCTGGAAATTGAAGAAACACAGGAAAAAACCGGAAAGGTAAAAAAACTCACATTCCAGTGGCTGACAGACCTTGCGGTAAACCTGAAAAATGCCAGCGAATTTGCAAATGCCGGACGCGGACGCTGGTGCATTGAAAACCAGGGGTTCAATATACAGAAAAATATCCGCTATGACATCCAGCATGCAGACAGCCTTAATTATAACGCAATGAAATGCCACTATCTGCTCACGCAGATCGCAGATATGCTGCTGCAGCTTTATGAGAAAGGACGGCCTGGGATACGGGCAGCAAAAAAAACAATAAAAAATATATCCTCCGGCCTGCTGGAAAGTTTTGGCCAACTGCTGACAGGGGAAGATATATCTTTTATAACGGCTTATGGATATGTAAAAGCCGCCTGACAGAAGCTATTATAGCAAAAGGAAGTGGTTTATGGCAAGACGTAAATTTTAGTTTTCCACAAAAGATAAAAACCTGCTTCCTCTTGCTATAGAATTGTGGAAAACGGTTTGAAAATTATAAGAGATTGTGGAAAAAAATTCAGATTAAAAAAAGTTCAAATAAAAGAACTATTTTTTTAACCTGAATAAAAAATAAAGAAAGTAGCTTTCAGAGCTGCAAACAGTTCCTAAGCATTGACAAGGCATAGCTTTCAGGGTATAGTAAAGATCAGGAAAACATTTAAAATTTAACAAATGAAAGAGTCTAGCAGATGAAAGAATTTAACACAGGAAAACGCATTGTAAAATATGTGCCGGATTATGTCGTTTTTGACCTGGAAACGACGGGAACCAATTATAAAAATGACAGCATTATAGAGATTTCAGCAGTAAAAGCAAAAAATGGGACAGTTACCGATACATTTTCCACGCTGGTCAATCCGCAGTGTCCGATTCCTTATTATGCGACACGGGTGAATGGGATTACGGATGAAATAGTAGAGGACGCTCCGCTTCTTTCAGACGTATTGCCGCAGTTTTTGGAATTTATATCAGACAGCGTGCTGATCGGGCATAATATCCATGCGTTTGACCTGCGCTTTATTTATAAGGCTGCACGGGAGCTTTTGCAGACAGAGGTTGCCAATGATTATCTGGATACGCTGTATATGGCCAGGCAGTGTCTGCCACAGCTGCCGCATCATAAGCTTACGGATCTGGCGCAGTATTTTCAGATTGACACAGAAGGAGCGCATCGGGCGCTGCATGACTGCATGATGAACCAGCAGTGTTATGAACAGATGGCCCGGCTGCAAAAGGAACTGCCTATGAACCTGTGTCCGGCATGCGGCGGAGAACTTCTAAGGCGCAGCGGAAAATATGGGGAGTTTTTTGGATGCAGTAATTTCCCGACATGCAGGTATACGAAAAACATATGATATGTAATGGCTGCATTTGGCTGGCAGTGCATTTGCAGAGGGATGATTTAGGAGGATGGAACATTGGATTCAGAAAAAACAAAAAGATATGCATATAGTTATGATGATTATGAAGATGGCAAAAAGGGTGCGCATACGATGACAGCAGATATTTTAGCGGATCCGGATTTTCCTGCACTAGAAGAATTGGTCATTGGCGACTGGGGAGAAGCATGGGAAGAAAGCTGTCAGCCAATCATAGATGGGATCGTGGAGCATGCGGATCAGTTTTCACACATCCGCAGGCTGTTTATCGCGGATATGGACTATGAGGAGTGTGAGGTATCCTGGATTATTCAGGGAAATTACAGTAAATTATGGGCAGCGCTGCCAAATCTTAAAAGTCTTACGATGAAAGGAAGCACAGATTTGGAGCTGGGTGAGATCTGTCACGAAGGACTGGAAGAGCTGACGATCATATGCGGCGGTCTTGGAACGGAGGTCATAACTGCGATACAGAATGCAAAGCTCCCGAATCTGAAAAAACTGCTTCTTTATATTGGATCAGAAGACTATGGCTTTGAAGGGAATGCGGATACAGTAAAAAAACTGCTGGAGCAGGCGGATTTTCCGAAGCTTACGTATCTTGGGATTACAGACAGTGAGATTCAGGACGAATTGACAAAGGTTGTGCTGGAAAGCAAATTTATGGGACAGCTGGAGACTTTGGATTTATCGCTGGGCACGCTGACCGATCAGGGCGGACAGCTCTTGCTGGAGGAGATTCCAAAATGGCCGAATCTGAAAAATCTGGATGTGCATTATAATTACCTGTCAGATGAAATGGCGGAAAAACTGAACAAGCTTTCGTTAACTGTAGATACATCGGAGCAGAATGAACCGGATGAATATCGCGGCACTGTTTATATGAATGCGATGCTGACAGAATAAGGATCGTAATTTTGCCGCTTTGCGCAGAAAATCGTTTTTAAGCATCTAAAGCGTGTTTAAAAATAGGAAGGAAGTATGATTTTGAGGCAGATCGCGCTATTGGGAAATCCTCATACAAAAAGGACAGATTATTTCAAACAGGCAGCGTCGCAGGCGGGGCTGCCTGTTCTTTTCGTGGACTGGAAAGAGTTTGAGACGTGGCAGGATAAGCTGACGCAGGGGGAATGGCTGGTAAAGGTTGATCCTCCGCTTTGGGACAGCTGTCAGCTGTCTGAGCTGTCGCGGCTGACAAAAGAGTATGATTTAAGGCTGAATCGTTTGTCTGAGGCTTCAAAAAAGTATCATCTGGAGTTTTTAAACGATCCGCAGATGATCGGCCGGCTGCTGGATAAGCGGGTATGTAAGCAAAAGCTAAAACAGGCAGGTTTGGCGGTAACAGAATCGCTGGATAACGAACGAGCCAGCATTCGCACGCCGGAGCAGCTGCTTTGTGCAATGCGGGCAGCCGGCATCTGCCAGGTTTTTATTAAGCCTGTGAACGGCTCTGGAGCGGCTGGAGTGTCGGCCCTGCGTTTCCAGCCGCATACGGGACAGATGGTGCTTTATACGTGTGCCTTTCTGCATCCGGAGCATGGGCTTATCAATACGAAGCGCCTGCGGCGTTTTACGGATCAAAAGACCGTTTTCACTTATCTGGAACAGCTGTTAAAACTTGACTGCGTCGTGGAACGCTGGTATGCAAAGGCGGAATATGAGGGATTTTCTTATGATCTGCGGGCGGTTGTATTAGATGGGAAGATGCAGTTTTTATTAGGCAGGCTTTCAAAAGGACCGATTACAAATTTGCATTTAAATAATCATCCGATGGAAGCGGATAAACTTGCGATTACGGAAACAGCTTTGAAGGAGATCGCTTTGCTGTGCAAAAAGGCGGTAATGTGTTTTCCGGGGATTCGGATTGCGGGCATAGATATTCTTTTGGAAAAAGGGAGTATGCGGCCAAGGATTATTGAGATGAATGCACAAGGAGATTTGATTTATCAGGATATTTTTCATGAAAACAGTATTTATAGGCGTCAGGTGGATATGATGCGGGAATGGATGATGAAATGAAATAAATTTGTTTACATATTACAAAAGTTTCAGAACTTGAAAGGCTTAATTATCTGACATTTGCCATTTGACTCCCAAACTTCTGGATACCATAGGACATTGCTGACAGATACCCAGCAAAAAGGCAAGTAAGCTGATGAATTGCTCTACTTGCCTTTTTATTTTTCACTATCCGGTAACAATCCAATAAAAAATTCCGAAAAATCCACACCATAAATTTGTTTCAAGGCAAGAAAGTCGCTAATCCGTATATTCCGAGTGCCAGTTTCGATTTTGGAATAAGTGCTGCGTGACATATTGCTGCCCATAAGATGTAATTTCGCCACTAATTCTGATTGCGAGTAACCAAATCTTTCTCTTAGAATTTTTAAATTTTCTCCTATACTTATATCTTGTAGAAACCATTGCATAGTATCCTCGTTTCCTGCGACTGATTAGTCACATTTTTACCTTGATTGTAGCAAAAATTTTATGACATCACGTACATAGTTGAGGACGAGCAACAGGAACGGCTATTGGCATTGGCAGACCGTTATGAAAAAGTTAATGGGTGGAACGATCTTGCAGTTTGCCGTTACCGCCACTTCCAAAAACGATATAGAATCAAAACTTCATTTTCTAGAAAATGAAATAATCAAGCTTGAAAAGGACTGGAAAGAGCAGGAGGGATTGCACTTTCCACACCGTAAATGCCTTAACTACATACGCAGAAATGCGTTCATTGAAAGGAGAACCGATTATGGCAAAAGAATCAGGTTATTGTTATTCCTTAATTCTATCTATTTCTGCCATGTTAACGCCAAGACTATTCAGTAATGCTTTCAAAGAAATATATTGTCTTTGCAGTTTTGCATATGTTTTTACAGCGTTTTCTTCTTTCGCAAGTATCATGCAATCTTGAACTTTCTCAAAATCTTCCAATGCGTTTTTTATAATTTCTCCGTTGTTTATTTCTTTTAATACCTCCATATTTTCACCGCCTTTGTGATGCGTGCAGTTGTCTTTTGATACAATTATTATAACGTATGTGGTTCGGAGTGTAAAGGAACGAATAAGTTTTTGATATTGCAGGCACCTGCCACATTATGCTATAATAAATCGAAATAGTTTCTTATCAACAGCACGCATAGCAGAAAGCAGGAAAATATGAATCCAATTTTAACAATAGCAGGCAGCGACTGCAGCGGCGGCGCCGGTATTCAGGCGGATATGAAGACCATCATGGCTCATGGTGCATATGGCATGAGTGTGATTACCGCGTTGACCGCGCAAAATACGATGGGCGTTTATGCTGTAGAGCCGGTTCGGCCGGAAATGATCGGAGCGCAGTTAGACGCTGTATTTACCGATATCGTTCCGCGTGCGGTGAAAATCGGCATGATTGCGGATGAAGCTGCGGTGCGGGTGATTAGTGATAAGCTGCGTGTGTATAAGGCTGAAAATATTGTGATCGATACGGTGCTGCTGTCTTCAAGCGGGACGAGGCTGATGCAGGAAAAGGCGCTGCATGCCGCGCAGGAGCAGCTATATCCTCTGGCGTCGCTTTTGACGCCCAATGTGCCGGAAGCGGAATTGCTGTCAGGTGTTTTGATTTGTGACAGAATTTCTATGCAGCGGGCAGCGGAGGAGATTTTTAAAGCATATGGCTGTGCGGTGCTGTTAAAAGGCGGCCACAGGATAGAAGATGCGGATGATCTGCTTTATGACGGCGGGCGGTTTTACTGGATGCAGGCGCGGCGAATGGAGAATTCCAATACGCATGGCACAGGCTGTACGTTGTCTTCTGCGATAGCGTGCCGGCTGGCGGAGGGAAGAACGCTTGCAGATGCTGTAAGCCGCGCGAAACAATATATAACAGATGCGATTGCGGCAGGACTGGATCTGGGCGCAGGCAGCGGGCCTTTGCATCATGGGTATTTTATGAATAACTAAGATAAATTGACGGTATAATTGAGATATAAAAGATACAATTAAATTATAATTAGATTTTTAAAATGCATGAAATAAAAATATTTAAATAAAATTTATTATTTTTCGTTAAAAATTTAATTGAGGAGGAACGATCATGACAAAAACGAAAATTATCTGTACGCTGGGACCGGCAACAGACCAGCCGGGCATTTTAGACGCGCTGATTCAGGAGGGCATGAGTGTCGCGCGATTTAATTTTTCTCATGGAAATTATGAGGAACATGAAAAGCGCCTGAATGAACTGAGGGAAGCCCGCACCAGATTTCAAAAGCCGATTGCTGCGCTGCTTGATACGAAGGGGCCGGAAATCCGAGTAAAATCGTTTAAAAACGGAAAGGTGGAATTGCAGCCGGATCAGTTGTTCCGTCTTTGCTTTCAAGATGTAGAAGGAGATGAAGAGCAGGTATCTATTACCTGCCAGGAGCTGTACAAGGATGTTTCTGTCGGGAAGAGGATTTTGTTAGATGACGGTTTAATTGCTATGCAGGTGGAGGCAATTGAAAATAAGGATATCATTTGCCGTGTCATTAATGGCGGCGTTGTTTCCAACAACAAAGGCGTGAATGTGCCGGAAGTGCATTTATCGCTTCCTTATGTGAGTGAAAAGGACAGACAGGATATTTTATTTGGCATTGAAAAGGATTTTGATTTTGTAGCGGCTTCGTTTGTGCGATGTGCAGATGATGTACTTCAGATTCGCAGAATATTAGACGAAAACGGCGGAAAAAATATAGAAATTATATCCAAAATTGAAAACCGCGAAGGCGTGGACAATATTGATGAAATTATTGAAGCATCCAACGGCATTATGATTGCGCGCGGGGATATGGGTGTGGAAATCGCAAGTGAGGAAGTGCCTGTGATTCAGAAGATGATTATTAAAAAAGTATATGAAGCAGGCAAAAAAGTCATTACAGCGACGCAGATGCTTGATTCCATGATGAAAAACCCTCGTCCGACAAGGGCGGAGACAACGGATGTGGCGAATGCCATTTATGACGGCACGAGCGCGATTATGCTTTCCGGTGAAACGGCAGCAGGGAAATATCCGGTAGAAGCCTTACAGACAATGGTGCGCATTGCTACGCGTACCGAGCAGGATATTGATTATCGCAAGCGCTTTTTTGGCTATGATCACAAAGCAAGTACGAATATTACGGATGCCATCTGCCATGCAACTTGTACAACGGCGCATGACTTAAATGCGAGCGCCATTTTGACCGTTACAAAGACGGGTACGTCCGCGCGTATGATTTCCCGCTATCGTCCGGGATGCCAGATTATTGGCTGTACGATGAATGAGAAGGTAGGCAGGCAGCTGAATCTTTCCTGGGGTGTGCGTCCGCTTCTGATTATGGAAGAAAACGATGTGATTGAATTGTTTAATCATTCTGTAAGCAATGCCAGGGATTATGGATTTTTAAACCCTGGAGAGCTTGTAGTCATTACCTCCGGCGTTCCGCTTGGCATGGCCGGCACAACGAACATGATTAAGGTACAGACCGTTCAGGAGCCGAAAAAAATCGCAACCTGGTAATGCTGCATCGTTTTGTAAAAATGTTTGGAGCTATGTTTCGAAATTATGCTTCGAAATGCTTTGATCAGGAGGTACAGATATGCTCAGTGAAAAGGAAATGATAAATAATCTGATAGATATGTACTCCAGCCTGCAGCGCATTAAAAAGGCTGATAATTATGAAAAGGAGGTAGATTACCAGTTAAAATTAGTCAAAGCAAAATTGGAATCGTTCGGCATAGTGACTGAGAATATTGATATGAATGAGCCATAAATAAAGAGTCATAAATTAAGAGTGATAAATAAATAGGGCATCGTAAGGGAACCGTCTCATAGATACTGCATAAAATAAAGTGGAGGTGCAGTTATATGGGACGTTTTCTTATATTAGGGAAGGAAGAACGCCAGAAGTATTTATTTCAGATGCTTTGCAGCAAGGGACAGACGGTGACTTACTGTGATTCCTGGCTGGATGGCGGGTATGACGCGGTAATGCTGCCGGTTGCAAAGAGCGCGGCGTATCTGGAACAGATCGCCGATCAGCTGCAGGCAGGAGAATATGTATTCGGCTGTAATTTTCCGCAGGAGATTACGGAACAAAAGCGCAGGCAGGGGATATTTTTTGTCGATTACATGAAAGAAGAAGGCGCTGCTTATACAAATGCCGTATTGACAGCGGAAGGTGCGATCGCAGAAGCGATTCTGGCAGGAAAGGAAGCGCTGTGCTCGAAACAGATGCTTGTGATGGGATTCGGCAGATGCGGACAGATGCTGGCCAGCCGTCTGCGGGCATTGGGCGCGTCGGTAACCGTCTATGAAAAAGATCTGGAAAAACTTGCCATTGCACAGGCATGCGGGTTTTATACGGCAGCGGCCGAGGAAGAGACGGTTCTTTATGAATCCGGTGCAGTTACGATAGCGAACTGTTCGCTGGAGCCGGGACAGGGAATGGCGGGAAACAAGCTGGATGCAAGGTTCTGGGGCAGTTTTTCGTATATTTTTAATACGGTGCCGGCGCGGGTTATGGGAGAGGAACGTTTGTCACAGGTTCGTCCAGATGCGGTGCTGATTGATCTTGCGTCCGCACCTGGCGGCCTGGATTACGCGTTTTGCGCGCAAAAAGGCATCAATGCGAAGCTTTGCGGAGGGCTTCCGGCAAAATATTCGCCTAAGTCTGCAGCGGAAATATTATTGCAGGTAATTGAATCTTATTTAAATTTATTTGACTTTAAATTATCTGAGAGAGGTGATGTCCTATGACACAGGAGCAGAAGCTGACAGTGGGTCTTGCATTTACAGGATCTTTTTGTACATTTGCTAAGATAAAAGAAGTAACCGCAGAGCTTGCAAAACAGAATATGCGCATCGTTCCGATTTATTCGTTTCATGTACAGCAGATGGATACGAGGTTCGGCACGGCAGAACAGTTTCGAAAAGACATAGAAGCGATTACAGGTGAACAAGGACTTTGCACGATACAGGAAGCAGAGCCGATCGGACCGTCCGGATATCTGGACGCCCTGATTATTGCGCCGTGTACCGGCAATACAATGGCGAAGCTTTGTGCAGGCATCACCGATTCTCCGGTGCTGATGGCTGCAAAGGCACATTTAAGAAATGAAAAACCGCTGATTCTTTCCATCTCTACCAATGATGCGCTTGGCATGAACTTTAAAAATATCGGCATGCTGATGAATATGAAGCATATTTATTTTGTGCCGTTTGGACAGGACAATTATGAAAAGAAAACAAACTCTATGATTGCACATACGGATTTGATTGCGCAGACACTGGATGCGGCTTTACAGGGAAGGCAGCTTCAGCCTGTGATTTTAGGACCGCAGTAAGCAATGGGACGCTGCAGGAATTGTTTTATATGAAAAGAGGCTGCAGCGTCCTGCCAGAATAAGCTGGATTATAATTTCTGGATTATTATTTCCAGATTGTATTTTAAAAATATAATTTTTGGATTATTATTTCCAGATTGTATTTTGAAAATATAATTTCCGAATTGTTATTTCTATATTATATTTTTAAATTGTAATTTCCACTTTATATTTTCTTAGCCAGTATTCAATTTGCAGCAGATATGCAATCATCTGCGGACCGGCCATGAGCTGTCCGTACCATGGTGCGCCGTAATCTTTTGTTTTATCCAAAAACAGCATAACGGCAGTAACATCAACCAGTTCCCGCAGCGGACAATCCGGCAGTTCCAGCGCGGCTTTTAGACGCCCTGCAAGCAGCTTTTCATAGTGAGGGTGATACGTCTTTGGATAAGGGCTTTTTTTTCGGAACAGTATTTCTTCCGGCAGCAGCGACCGCGCAGCTTGTCGGAGTACATTTTTTACGATGCCGTCTTTGGCCTTCATTTCCCATGGAATGTTAAATACATAAT
>CAOKJJ010000157.1 GCA_948468465.1 uncultured Eubacterium sp.
GAGTAGGAGCCGAAATCCAGGCCCCGCCCCTCATCCAGCGTCCGGATAGCCACCATCCCCCTAAAAAACGCATCACAATTTCAAACTGTTATCGCACCGCCAGCTTCTTTGCACCGCTAAAGCTTCCATAGGTACGTGTTCCATCCGCCTGTACCACATACGCCCTGACTTTATAATAATAAGTCTGGCCACGTTTTTGGCTGATGCCGAAATATTTTCCCGCTTTCCCGTTTTTTAATGTTTTGATGCGGATATAAGTTCCTTTTTTCTTTGTTGCGCGGTAAATCTGATAGCCATCCGCTGTGTCCCCAGGGTTCCATGTAAGTACCGCCTTTAAGGATTTTTTCTGTTTTACTGATAATTTCGTAACTTTTGCCGGCGCAGTAGTCACCGTTACGGACTTGCTAAATATCCCATAAATTCTGCTGCCGTCTTTTGCTGTCTGGAACGCCCGCACGCGGAAGGTATATGGTGTTTCATATTCCATTGTTTTGGCGTACGTCGTCTTTTTTGCATCTGCAATCGTCTTGATTCTTGTGTACTTCTTTGGCTCTCCCTCATAGCAGTAAATCTGATAGCCATCCGCTCCCGCAATCGGATCCCATGAAAATGATACTTTGCTGCTCTTATTTTTTACGGTAACACGAAGCTTTGGCGACGTTTTTTTGTTAAAAGCATCTGTATCAGATGACCCCTGTGTCTGATCTGGCGTTTCCGATGGAGGCTTTGGTGCCTCAGGTTCCTGCGTACTGTCTGTATCCCCCGGCGCTGTCGGATACCCTGGCATGTCAGGCGCTGTCGGATAGCCCGGCATGTCAGGTGTTACCGGATAGCCCGGCACGTCAGGCGTTACCGGATATCCTGGCACATTGGGGACAGACGGGTTTTGTGATATATTCGTAGAGACTGCCGGCGGCGCATCGGTCAGAGGAACGGCCTGTACGGACTGGCCGGCGCTGCTGATATACCGTATCACCGGCTGCCCGCTGTCTGCAGACGGTGCGCCTGCGAATGCCGTCTGGATCCGATATGGCTGACTGGCCGGCTGTAAATGCAGCGTACCAATTACGGACTGATTTTGACCGGCAAAAATATCATGGTTCTTTTTCAGCGCTATCATCACATCCACAAGATATCCGCCGTCCTGTCCTGTTACTTTCGCACTGCATACGCCATCCGGTTGTTTCATATTCAAAATATCTTCGGAAAATGTAAAGGATGGCTGCCCTGTCTGCCCTTCCAGTATGGAAACAGCCAGCCAGAACCGAAGAGCCGTAACCGGCTCCGGCTCCTCCTGTGGTTTTAGCAAAGTAACCGTAACATTTCCGTTTTCTGCTGTAAGCTCTCCGCCGGCATCCGCGAATGCAGGGTCCGTCGGAAGGAAAAGCATGATCATGCAGAATAATAGAATGCCTAAAATTATGTTTTTCTTTTTATCCATTGTTTTAATCTGTCTGTCCTCCGTTTATGAAGCTGCCTTGCAGTGTGATGTCTGGCAGTGCCGACGGCATCTGCATCAGCTGCGTATCACTGACGATCCGTTCCGCTTCCATCGTCTTTGCGTCATCGACACGATATAGTTCGCCACGTACATACTGTATGTTTTGTACCGTATCTTTGCTAAAGTACTGCGGTTCTACATAATAGACCCACGTACCTTCAGATGTCTCGCCAAGATTTCCGTCTTTTGGATCCGGCGCGAAAATAACCTGTTCCGCATGTACTTGCGCGTCTTTTGCCCCGATGACATTTCCATCTGAGTCATATAACAATATTACGTTATACGCTGGATTTCCTTTGTACGTTCCGGTAAATACAAGGGAGCCTTTCGGTATGACATCTTTTGACCCTGGTCCGTATGTATAAGCGGCATCCAATATTCCAACTGCCGGCTTTGTACTGTCTGTTGTTAAAAACTCCAGATTATCTCCTGACGGGCCGCAGATTTCAATCTCCTGGATGACAGCCGGACCTGTCTTTTTCATCGTAAGCCTGAGATATCTGGCGTCATAGGTGCCAATCCAATGCTCCCGCTCTGCTTCACTGACAGCATCAAACCATACCATAGCCGTGTCTGTCTCTTTTGTATGCTTTAGCGCCCCGCAGCCTTTCTTTACAGTCTGCCAGTCGTCCTCCTGCCCGGTCAGACTGATTTCTACGTTCAGAGAGTCTATGCTGCTGCCCGTATATTTTAACGCGGTAACCTCTTGCGTCCGGTGCATGTCGATCGTAAGATACGCAGTCTCTTTCGCGCTTGCCGCCGCTTCGGCATAAGTGCCTTCTTTTGTCGTGTCATTGTCGATTACGCGTGTAATGCTGTTTGCTTTTGCCGCTTCCACACGTTTCGGCTGATCCGCGTCATAGCCGCTGTCCGGATTATCGATATCTGTCGGCAGCTGTGTATCCGCATCAGAAATCATATTTGTGTCAGCAATGGTCCAATTGGACTTATCCAGCACGCCGTCTGTCTGAATCTTTACAGAACCGGCTTGCGCCGCGTTGGAATAATTTAAAAACTTGTCAACCGCCCGCACTTCATAGGAAATGACACGGTTATTCACAGCTCTTATGTCATCCGTATAAACAGTAGCTGACGCTGTGTCTATCGGCTGAAATCCTACGACTTTAGACTCCTTTTTCCCATTGCTTATCATGCTGCGGATGATCTCATACCCAAGAATCTGATCCGCCTGGCGGTCTGTCCGCATCGTAATCGCTGCTTTATTTGATTCCGCCTTTACAGACGCCGTAACCACATCCTGTTTTTCCATCGAGACTGCCTGTTCTTTATCTTTGTTGTCGATGCGATAATCTCTGACCGCATCATTGACGTAATAAATGGCCTTTGTCTCTATGTCAAATTTCTTTGCATATGCAGCCGTTGCTTCATCCGGCACCATGCCCCATCGTTCAAAAAACGGCAAAATGTTCTTTTGCGCCGCCGCACACGCCAGCCGCATCAGGTTTTGATCCGTGCCGCCGTCTAACGTAACGCCTCCCTGCGGCGCGGCTTTTGGATTTCTGGCATAAGTGTCAACTCTTGCGAAAAACAAGTTATCAAACTGTTCCTTGTAGTTATCGTAGATCCGTCCGTCGTTTTTCTCATTTCCATAAGCCAGATATAACTGCCAATACATGGCCAGCTGTGTCGCTACATTTGAAGAACGGCCGATGGTACCGGAGGTTACTTTTTTATATACGTTATCATAAGAAAAACGTGTCGTCCCCTCCGCAATCTTTTTCATCAGCTGCGCAAAATAATTGTTTGTAACCTCCGCTACCGCATAAGACCCCTGATTGATGTTATGCCCGATTTCATGTGCGATGCCCCATCCAAAGCTGTTCCAGCTGTTCGCCGCACTTGCTAAAGACGCAGAATTCCACTCAATGCCGATATGGTTGCCTGCCGCATACATAAAGGCTCCCGCAAACATCCGCATATACCGGATATTCAAATGCTGCGAAGGAAGCGCCTGATTTCCTTTCTCTGAACCTGCCGCATTGCTTAGCCCTTTATGCTGATAGAACAGCGTCATCATCTGCTCCATAGCCTGCAAAGACTTATCCAGCTGCGCTGCTTTTTCATCCAGGCTCTTTTCTTTTCCAAGTGAAGCAAGGACCTGTGACGCAGGCAGGGAATACATCATCTGATCCATCATAATATCTGTCGCGTTTAATATACAGTTTTGCGCGTCATATGCGGCATCCGCATGTTTTGTGCCTGTATGCACTTTTTGATGCTGCTCTTCCAAAGAAGCCACATGCAGCTCAAGCTCCTGAATATATGCACGGATCGCCTGCGTCCGTTCCGTTTCGGTCCTGTGATAGACATCTAATGCCGGAACCGCGCTGCCGCCGCTCATACGCACCGCATACCGGTCGGCGTCATTGTTCCCTGTATATGCCACATAGATCTGTCCGCCGCGTTCCGTCTGCTTATCTGACAGCTGCGGAACCGTAATCATGTTTCTGCCGACTTTTAAATTTACCGTACGGGCAAGCCCCGACGACTCCGCATGATGCTGCGTAAACACTAACTGAAGCTGAGCGGCGTCTCCGGTTCTCTTTGTAGGGTGCCCGACAAATACCAGCAGCGTCTCTCCGGCATAGGCGGTCTTGCCAAGCGGCTGCCATGCGTTTAATCCGCCAAATCCCAAATGGCCGTCTTTTTGCGCTGTAATCTGCGGATGGATCGTCTGCGCGTCATCCAGCCCGGTGGTCAGTATTTCCTGCGCCGTCTTTAGTTCCAGCGCAAGCTCCTGATACAGCGGATGCTTTTCGCCGCTTTCCGTATCCGCGGTATCCAGACGGTTTTGCAGCTTTTGTATCACAGCTAACGTAACGTCGCCGCGCAGCGTCGTATGCATTTCATCTGTATACAGCGCCATAATCTCATCTTCCAAAGAATCATACTGATAAAAACGGATTTCTCCGACTTTCATCTCAGCCCTTGTATAATACCGGCCAAGGCTCATTTTTATTTTTTTGGCCTTGATCGTTTCGTCTAATTTTACAATATAATAAGGATGGTCATTGACATCATATTTTTCCAGCAGACGTGCCCCTGCTGTCTGCGCATACTGCATATCCGCTTCCTTCCAATATTCTACCCGTACCGTGTCAAAACCAGCCTTTTGGTCTGCGGCGGCAAACGTAAAATAATTCATCTGATATTCCTGGTCAAATGTGATCGTCATGCCCTTTGCGGCATCCGGATAGCTGACGCCGTCGTCCCAGTCCGTCTTGCTCCAGTAAGAAGCATAATCGTTATCCACAAGTCCAAGTCCGCTGTTTTTCTTCGTATCAAGCGCACTGTTTACCATGCCGGCGTCACTGCCCCCGATCACAGCGTCTGCAATATGCGCGCTCACCTGCCCGACGCCATTCGATGTATTTAACAGCCGGTACGACGGCAGAACCGGAGCCGCTTCTGAATTGGTCACGCCCTCGGATACAAGCGACTGCCCGCTCCAGCCCAATTCATTCCAGCTGACCACATATACAAGATAAGATACATGCTCCTTTAATCCATTGATCGTATAGCTCGTCCCATGCATCCGTCCGGTACCTTCCTTCGTCTGGACAAACCCTTTTACCGCAGGCTCATATGCATCCGCGTCTTTTTCCTTATAATAAACCATATATCCATCCGCGTCATCCATATCTTTCCAGGTTACCGTAACAGAACGGTAGCCTCCGGATACCTTCACATGATCCGGCGCAGCCGGCTTTGCCTGCGGCAGCGGTTTTGCCGTTTTTATTTCTGACCACGGACTCTTCCAGTCTCCGTTTACGGAACGTACTTTCAGTGTATATTCCTTGTAGTTTACCAGATTTTTCTGATTGATCGAAGCAATCTCACAGGATGTATCAGAAACGGCAATCACCTGTGATTCCGCCTTGCTTTGATTTTTCACCGGCCCTGAAATATACAGTTCATAGCCGGTAATATTTTTTTGCGCGCTCCATGACACTGTCAGCTTTTTACTGCCCGGCGTTACCGATAAAATAGACGGGATATCAAGCTGCGGAGCCGGGATATGGTTTTCCATATCGTTGACAAACGTCACTTTTGCAATCTCCACAAGTTTCTGTTCTTTTTTTGTCGTTCCGGTAATGCGCACAGATACCCGTTTGACCGCAATCTGCCCGCCAAAATCCAGCACAAGCGAGCCGTCGGATTCTGTTGTCACAGACGCCCTTTGGTCCCGCAAAGAAAAAGCCGCAAGCGCCATGGCATCCTGCCCTGTCTTTAACGAAAGCTGTTTAGTCTGTTCCTTTTTATTTTCGTCCAAATAGACGACGGTAACTGTACCGTCCGCGATCTGGCTGACGGTACCCGCATCTGTCCGGACCGGCGCCTGGATTGTCATGCCTTCTAAAAGCGGCGCCTGATCTGTCCCTTCTTTTGCCAATGTAACCGCAAATTCTACCGGATACTCTTCAGATATCGTGTCCGCGCCTTGATTTTGAAGCTTTACGCTTCCTTCCTCCAAAAACATAGCCGCAAAGCCTGTTCCATCCACAAGCTTTGTTCCATTTTCCGCCTGGACCGCCGATGGATCTACCGTCAGGCATTTTTCAACCGCGGACTGCTGCTGTTCATTTCTGCTTTGTACAAGAACACTCAAATCCGCCAAATCCACTTTTCCATCGCCGTTTAAATCATAAGCCGCATCATTTTTCCCGGCGCGGATTGCGGTCTGCAATATTTCAGCATCGTTATCATCTATCTCCCCGTTTTTATCCAGGTCGCCAGGGCGCAGCCACCCCGGTACCGCACTGCTGCCGTTTTTTATCCGCGCGGAATAGACTTTTATTTTATGTGTCCAGCCGGCTTCGGCATGAATCTGCTGCGTGTAGCCGGCAAATTTCTCTGCCCGGACGCTGACCGTATAATCTCCCTGCGGCACTTTAAAATCCGCCAATGCAGATGCATCTTTTGCAATGGTAAGCTTCTTTTGCTCACTTTTGCCGCTTTGGCCTTTGACTTCTATAAACGCTTCTCCTTCAAATGGAAGCTGCTGTGCAGAAACTACTTCTACCTCCAGCCTGCTTTCCAGTTCTGTCTGTACGGCATCCTGCTGTGCGCCATAAACCGCCGCAGGGCTGCCCGCACATGGCCCGAGCGCCAGGCAGACAGACAGCAGAGCCGCTGTAAATCGTTTTTTCATAAATTCAGTTCCTTTCGTATAGTTAGTCTGTTCCTGTCCCGGAAAATAAGAAAACAGGAAAATAGTGCTATTATTCTAACACATATGCGCCTAACATACAATCACTAAATTTATCATAATTGCGCATTCATAATTGCGCATGTACTTAAAAAGTAGCAAAGCAGCAAACCTGCCAAAATCCCAACTGTCGTTCCAATCTGCGCTATCAACGCAGTGAATCCGATATATGCTGAGATTTCCGCGGATACTGTCCGGATAAAATAGCCGGTCACAACAGCAGCTACAACGATTGCCACAATGATGGGAAGTCCAAACCAGACGCCTAACTGTTTCAGGATCAGCTTTCTTATATGCGTTTCCTCTACGCCTAATTTTCTCAATACGGAAAACCGGTAGTTATACTGCCCTGCGTCTAAAAGCTGCTGCAGGGAAAGTACGGTCAGACAGATGACCATCAGCACAATGGCGCCGTAAATCATTCCCGCCTGTAAAATAAAGTTGTTTGCTAATGTACTGTTTATCTGCAGCGTACGCAGGCGCACCCCGTACGCGTTTCCGGTTTCAGCCTGCTCCGGATATTTTGCCGTAAAAATCCTTTCCAGTTCCTGCGCGTTTTCGTAAGAGATCGGTTCCGTTGTTGTAATGTAGCGGTTGCGTATGACTGGCAGCAATTTCTCACAAACTTTGTCCGGGAATACATAAAGAACATACGTATAGGAGTTATAAATCGTCTCGCCCATTGCTTCCTCATAATGAGATTTTGATGAAAGCGTCAAAGTTCCCTCATCTGTCACAACCGTGGTATTTTCTTTGAGAAACGCATTCCTTTCTTCCTGCGTTTCAATTGCATGCCACTGTGTTGTAAATTCATTATCCGCCAAAGAAATCCGTTCATAGCCCAGCATTTCCCGTATGGCGTTATAATCGCTTAATGAAATTGCCGCGACCGGAAAATCATATTTTATCCTGCGGTTAAAGTCTGTTTTTTTCGGCAGATATAAAGAAAAGGCATGATCACAGGCAATTTTTATATTATGCTGATCCAGAAAATCCGTGACCACTTCATAATGATCCTGCGGGAGTTCTTTTTCTTCATATACATTATTATACCTTGAAAAAATCTGCACATCATACATGGAACGCGTATCCAGATAGCCCAAAGCCCAGCCGGACAAAATTGGAGCGGCAATGAACAGGAAAATCGCAAGCACAAGAGTCACGCAAATTAACGTCATTGTTTTGCTGGTTGTCGTTAATTTCGATATGATCTGCCCGAAAAAAAACAGGTTTTCTTCCTTATATTTATGTTCCGGCGATTTTTCTTTCCATGTAACAAGAAAGCTGCTGGCAAGATAAATCAACGCGCAAATGAAAAAAAGCAGGTCGATCAATACAAACAACAGATATTGCCTGAGCATTCCGTCTCCCAAAGGAAGCGCATACCGATTGGTAAACACGGGTACGCTTGCCGCCGTAAAAGCATTGCACACAGAACAGGCTGCTAAACCGTAAAGCAGTTTTTGAAATTCCCGTTTTTTAGACAAAAACCTCCATAAAAGAGGCCAGCCCAAAGCAGCTGACGGAAAAAGGATATTTCCGAAATACATAAGCCGCACAGGAAACGCCAGGCGGGAATCATAATAGAAGAAAGTTTTTGTGATTCCTGCAAAAAACGCCCATACCGTAAACAGTTCAAACAGTGCGATGATAACGGACATCCAACGGCTCTTTTTCAGCTCCGGTTCGTTTTCTTTGTCTGCGGACAGCATATCAATGATTTTGGATTTTCGAATCGTGCGTGTGTTCCACAGCCCTACGATGAAAAAGCTCCCTACAAAAAAACCGACCGTCAGCAATACGGTATCCGGAAATAATGTCCATGACAATTCATAGCTTTTCCCATAAGCCGTTAAAAGCATTGCGGTAATAAACTGGGAACAGAATACGCCGAAAAAAATCCCAATTACAATCGAAAGGAGTACCATGATCAATGTTTCCGCAAAAAAAAGCCTGCTAATGTCCTTTTGCTCCATGCCCATGACAGACTGAATGGCAAACTCTTTTTGTTTGCGCCGAAGCATATAATGATTGACAAACCGTATCAAAAATAAGAGCAGCAAGGTTATCATACAAATAGAAACTTTCATACCATCGCCTAACAAAGCAACATCATACTCACTGCCCAAATCCGGCTGATAATAGCTGCTGGAAATGGATAAGAACGAATAAAACAACGTAACACAGATTGTCATTGTGACAATATAAATCAAATAATCTTTTACTGACCGCTTTGCGTTCCTGAAAACAAGTTTAGCATACATGGCTCTGTCCCCCTCCCAGCATCGTAAGAACATGCAGAATTTTGTCAAAAAAAGCGCTTCTGCTGTCGCTGCCCTTGCGCAATTCCATAAAGATTTCCCCGTCCTTCAAAAAAAGAATCCGGCTGGCATAGCTGGCGGTAAAAGCGTCATGCGTTACCATAAGAATCGTTGCGCCAAGCTGTTCATGGATACTTTGTATCGTAGACAGCAGCATTTGCGAGGAATGACTGTCCAAGGCGCCTGTCGGCTCATCCGCCAGCAGAAGCCTTGGATTGTTAACAAGCGCTCTTGCACAGGCACAGCGCTGTTTCTGCCCACCGGATACCTGATAGGGATATTTATTTAAAATATCACTGATATTCAGCTTTTGCGCGATATCCAAAACGCGGGGTTCCACACTCTTAGCCGGTACTTTGTTAATTGCTAACGCGAGTGCAATGTTTTCTGAAATCGTAAGCGTATCCAATAAATGAAAATCCTGAAATACAAACCCCAGATTTTCCCTGCGAAAGCGGGCAAGGGATTTTGGCTTGATTTGCGTCACATCTGTCCCCTCTAAAAAAATATGCCCTGCACTAACGGTATCAATCGTGGAAATACAGTTTAAAAGCGTTGTCTTTCCGGAACCTGACGCACCCATAATGCCAAGAAATTCCCCGGCTTCCACAAAAAAGCTGATATCATGAATCGCTTTGGTAATATTCCCCTCATTGCCATAGTATTTCTGGATATGCTCCAGCTTCAAAATCGTATTCATCTGATAGACCTCCTTAAATATTTCCTATCCTTATTATAAAGAGAGCGTATCATCTTTTGTATCTGATTTTCTTACGCAGTTCTTACAAAAATGTAAGGAACTGTATGTAAATAACCTGTGACAGTTGCGCCGGATTTTTCTTCGGGAGTGCCCTGCAAAAATCAGGCGCATAGCGGGCTATGTAACTGATTTTTGCAGGACGCTCCCGGAGAAAAAGACAAGCAAATGGCATAGGTTATTTACATACAGTTCCTAAGAACCTCATGCAGAACAGCTCAGCCCTGCACCCCGATCACAAAATCGTTCAGCTGAAAAGAAAGCTCCATCGTTGTCCCCTGACCGTCTGAATAAGCAGCAAGCCCTATTCCCAGCTTATCACAAAGACGCTTGCAAAGATACAAGCCAATCCCGGTAGAATTTTTTCCGGTTCGTCCGTTCCTGCCGGTAAAGCCCTTTTCAAAAATACGAGGCAGATCACTTTTGGGGATACCTATTCCGTTATCACGAATCCATAAAACCATCCGGTCATTTGTCTTTTTTAAGCAAAAGTGCAGCATCGGCTGCTGCGTACGATATTTTACCGCATTGCTGATCATCTGGTTTAAAATAAACCGCACCCATTTTTCATCTGTATAAACCCTGCTTTCCGTATCATCTACCGTGATTGCCATATTGCTTTGACGCAGGAGGTATTTATTGTCCGCGATTGCACCATGCACAACCTCGCATAAGTTGATTTCACGGACAGAATAGTCTTTTTCCGTGTGTTCACTCCGGGCATAATAAAGCGCCTGTTCCGTATATTGATGGATACTTTCCAACTTTTCCAATATCTCCCTGGTAAACGGGGAACGGTTATTCTCACAAAGCAGTTTCATGGCCGTCATCGGTGTTTTTACTTCATGTATCCACTGCTCGATATATTCTTTATACTCTTTTCTCTCACTTTGTATCTCGCCTATTTTTTCAAGCATGGACTTTTCCGCCATTTTCATCATCTGATAAAAAACCTGCTCGCCCGCCTGTTCCGGCATCTTCATATTTCCGGCATTAAATACCGTTCCCGTTCATCCAGCTGCTCCGCCATCTCCAGCAACCGATTCAGATACTTTTTCCGCAGTTCATATACGATGGACAGATATGTGATTAAGACCATCAGCCAGACAATGACCATGAACCCAACGGTCTGCACCGGATTGCCATTCGCAAGCAAAAACAGGGAAAGCGCCAGCATCCCCATAAGGTTGACCAAAACAGGAAGAATCTGATTTTTTAAATATTGTATTCCGCTCATATGATATACCCTTGTCTGTGCTTCGTCTTAATAAAATCCGTCAGTCCGATTGCCGCCAGCTTATCACGAATGCGAGTAATATTGACGCTTAACGCATTATCGTCAACATAGAGCTGATGGTCCCAGAGGAAATCCACAATATCGCTCCGGGGACAGATTTTACCGGCGTTTTTGAAAAGATAGTAAAGTATTTTCAGTTCATTTTTTGTCAGTTCCGCTTTTTGCCCGCTGTATTCTATAAAACTGCTTTCCAAATGCAGTGCGGCTCCTTTCCATGTGAAAATTTCTGTTTGCGTAAAACCGCATGACCGTTTTAGCAGCGCAGCAATTTTAGCAAGCAAAATAGAGGTATGATACGGTTTCGTAATAAACGCATCTGCGCCCAGCATAATGCTGCTTAGCTCGTCCATGTCTGTGCTGCTGCTTGTCACGAATACAATCGGGATATCAGAAAAGGTACGGATTTGAGAACATATGTCAAAACCATTGTTTCCCGGCAGTTTTATATCCAAAATAACCAGATGCGGTGCAAATTCCTTAAGCTGCCGGATGGCCTGTGAAAAATCCGTAACCGCAGAAACCTCATAGCCATTTCCGGACAAAAGGTTTCTAAGCTGTGTTTGTATGACAGCATCGTCTTCAATGATTAGTATTTTTTTCTTCATAAAGATACCTCCCTGATACTTTATTATACTGTATCAGGGAGGTTTTCTCAATCTAAATGATGGAATGTCGTTTGGTACTTTCTTTTGATTTTCTTTTAAATTGATACTTTTACTTTAACTTTCTATATACCATAAAACTCTGTTCCCCAAAAACCAACCCGCTGAACGGCATCAGTTTTAA
>CAOKJJ010000158.1 GCA_948468465.1 uncultured Eubacterium sp.
TGCAGAATACTTAGAAATTCTTAACATTCTGGAGTAGGAGCCGAAATCCAGGCCCCGCCCCTCATCCAGCGTCCGGATAGCCATCCCTCCCCCGCAACACAACATCAATTCTGCCACTTTGCGCAAGATATCGTTTATAATGTCTAAATATCCAGCTCCGCATCCTTCGCATGTTCATAGATAAAGGCCCTGCGCGGAGGCACATCGTTGCCCATCAGCATTTCCGTCACGTCTGAAGCCATCCGTCCGTCTTCGATCTCTACTTTTTTCAAAAGACGCGTCTGCGGGTCAAGCGTTGTCTCCCACAGCTGCTGTGCGTCCATCTCACCGAGTCCTTTATACCGCTGCAGCGTAAACGGGCCTTTCTGTTTTTTTCGATATTTTTTCAGCGCCTCATCATCATACAGATATTCTTCTTTGCCTTTGCTCGGCATCGCCTTATATAGAGGCGGCATTGCGATATAAACGTGTCCTTCAAAAATCAGCTCCGGCATAAACCGGTAAAACAGGGTCAAAAGCAGCGTGGAAATATGCGCTCCGTCCACGTCGGCATCCGCCATAATGATAATCTTATCATAACGCAGCCTGCTGATATCAAAATCGTTGCCGTAACCTTCTGAAAATCCGCAGCCAAACGCATTGATCATTGTTTTGATTTCCGCGTTTGCCAGCACTTTATCAATGCTTGCCTTTTCGACATTTAAAATCTTGCCGCGGATTGGCATAATCGCCTGGTACATCCGGTTTCGGGCCATCTTGGCCGAGCCGCCTGCGGAGTCACCCTCGACAATGAAAATCTCACATTTTTTGGCGTCCCTGGATTCACAGTTTGCCAGCTTTCCATTAGAATCAAATGAAAATTTCTGCTTGGACAGCAGGTTTGTCTTTGCTTTTTCTTCGGTTTTGCGGATTTTGGCGGCCTTTTCCGCACAGCTTATGACGGCCTTTAACGACTCCAGGTTTTTATCGAAATAAAGCTGTATCTCCTCGCTGGCAATCTTTGCCACTGCACGGGAAGCGTCCTGATTATCCAGCTTTGTCTTGGTCTGGCCCTCAAACCGTGGATCCGGGTGCTTCACAGATATGACCGCTGTCATGCCGTTTCGTACATCCGTGCCGGTAAAGTTCGCGTCTTTTTCTTTTAAAATGCCAAGCTCACGGGCATATTGGTTTATAACGGTCGTAAAGATCGTCTTAAACCCTGTAATATGCGTACCGCCTTCAGCATTGTAGATATTGTTGCAGAATCCCATGATATTTTCATGAAACTCGTTTGTATACTGAAACGCTGTCTCTACCGTAATGCCGTCGGATTCTCCTTTAAAATAAACAACATCATGAATCGTCTCGCTTTTCCGATTTAAGTCTTTCACAAATCCAATAATTCCATCTGGTTCATGATATTCGATATGTTCTACCGTCTCCCCCCGCCGGTCTTCAAAAATAATCGTCAGCGCCGGATTTAAGTATGCCGTCTCATGCATCCGGCTTTTTACCTCGTCTCCCTTGAATCTCGTCTTTTCAAAAATCTCCGGATCCGGCAAAAAATTAATCTTCGTACCGGTTTTCTTTGTCCTGCCAAGCTTCGGCAGCAGGCCGCCTTCCAGCTGGATGACCGGATTGCCCCGCTCATAGCGGTCATGATGCACATAACCGTCTCTGCTGATCTCTACATCCAGATACACAGACAGCGCATTGACGACGGAAGAGCCTACACCATGCAAACCGCCGCTTGTCTTGTATACCGAACTGTCAAATTTGCCTCCCGCATGCAATGTGGAAAATACAACACGCGCCGCCGGGATTCCTTTTTGGTGCAGGCCGACCGGAATCCCGCGGCCATTATCTTCTACCGTACAGGAACCGTCCGCTTCCAATGATACGTGAATCGTATCACAGGCACCTGCCAGATGTTCATCTACCGCATTATCTACAATCTCATATATTAAATGGTTCAATCCTTTCCGGGACACGCTTCCGATATACATGCCCGGCCGTTTGCGGACAGCCTCTAGCCCTTCTAAAACAGCAATGCTGCCCGCATCATATACTTCGTTATTTGCCATGTTTCCTGCTCCTTTGCGTCGGAATAAAATCGAACATGCTATAGTATACCACAAATTCAGAAAATGTGTAAAGAATTTTTTCGAACTTTTGTTCGAATTCATAAAATATTCATTGTTTGCAACATGAATACAAAACAGCCGGCAGACCTTGAAATCCCTTCCAAAGCTGCCGGCTGCATCTGATTTTAATTATACTTCCTCTTCCATTTCCACATGCACTTTCTGCAAATGCCAAATATCTTTTACATATTCCTCAATCGTGCGGTCAGAAGAGAATTTCCCAACATTCGCAACGTTTAAAATAGCACTCTTTGCCCACTGGCGTTCATCTTTATATGCCTGCATGACGCGTTCCTGCGCCTGTGCATAAGAACGGAAATCAGCCAGTACAAAATATGTGTCTGCATACTGTGTACAGTTTGTATTCAGCAGAGAGTTGTACAGATCACGGAACAGCTCTGTATCGTTTCTGGAATAAAATCCATTGATCAGCTGCATCAATACCTGACGGATTTCCGGATCGCTATTGAAGATTTCCATTGGATTATAGTCGCGCTTATGTTCATGCTCGATGACTTCATCGGAACTCATGCCGAAGATAATCGCGTTTTCTTCGCCCATTTCTTCAACCATCTCGACATTTGCGCCGTCCATCGTTCCGATTGTAATGGCACCGTTTAACATAAACTTCATATTGCCTGTGCCTGACGCTTCCTTGGATGCGGTTGAAATCTGCTCGGATACGTCAGCCGCGGCAAAGATCCACTCTGCATTCGACACACGATAGTCCTCGATAAATACAACCTTGATTTTATTATCAATGCTTCTGTCGTTATTGATCACATCTGCCACGCTGGTAATCAGCTTAATGGTCAGCTTGGCGATCTTGTATCCTGCCGCTGCCTTTGCACCAAAAATAAATGTACGCGGTACAAATTCCATAGACGGATTCTCTTTGATCTTGTTATACAGATACATGACGTGCAAAATGTTCATCAGCTGACGCTTGTATTCATGCAGACGTTTTACCTGTACATCAAAAATCGAACGCGGATTCACTTCTATGCCGTTGTGGTCATAGATGTATTTTGCCAGACGTCTCTTATTCTGGTATTTGATGTTCATAAATTCCTGCTGCGCTTTTTCGTCATCCGCATAAATGGCCAGGCGCTTCATATGAGACAGATCTGTAATCCACTCGTTGCCGATATGGTCGGTTACCCACTGTGCCAGCAGAGGGTTGCCGTGAAGCAGGAATCTTCGCTGTGTAATGCCGTTTGTCTTGTTGTTGAACTTCTCCGGGAACATCTCATAAAAATCTTTTAACTGCTGATTTTTGAGTATTTCCGTGTGCAGCCTTGCCACGCCGTTGACCGAATAGCCTGCCGCGATTGCAAGATGTGCCATCTTAACCATGCCATCATATACGATCGACATATTCTGAATCTTCTGATAGTCGTTCGGGAACTTCTGCTGGATAGACAGTACAAATCTGCGGTTAATCTCTTCTACGATCTGATAGATTCTCGGAAGCAGTCTGGAGAATATCTCAATCGGCCATTTTTCCAGGGCTTCCGCCATAATCGTATGATTCGTATAAGCACATGTCTTTGTCGTAATTGCCCATGCATCATCCCAGCCCAGGCCTTCTTCATCCATCAATAAGCGCATCAGTTCCGCTACCGCAAGCGTCGGGTGCGTGTCATTTAACTGAATCGCAACTTTATCCGGCAGCATGCGGATATCCGGATGATTCTTTTTAAATTTTGCAAGCGCTCTTTGCAAAGACGCAGACACAAAGAAATACTGCTGTTTTAAGCGCAGCTCTTTGCCTGCGATATGATCGTCACATGGATACAGTACGTCCGTCAGATTTCTGGCCAGATTTTCTTCTTCGACTGCCTTGCGGTAATCACCTTTGCCGAATGCTTCCAGCTCAAAATATTTCATCGGCTCTGCGTCCCAGATCATAAGCGTATTTACCATATTGTTGTTATAACCTACGATCGGCATGTCATAAGGGATTGCTTTTACAGACTGATAGTTTTCGTGGATAAATCTTGTCTGGCCATTTGGCATGTTTTCTGCACGTACATAGCCGCCGAATTTTACTTCATAGCTGTATTCAGGCCTGCGCAGCTCAAACGGATATCCGTCTTTTAACCAGTTATCCGGTGTCTCAATCTGGAATCCGTCTTTGATCGCCTGTTTGAACATCCCATAACGATAACGGATGCCGCAGCCATAGGCCGGATACCCCAATGTCGCAAGCGATTCCATAAAGCAGGCTGCCAGACGTCCAAGACCGCCGTTGCCAAGCGCCGGATCCGGTTCCTGATCTTCAATGACATTAATGTCCAGTCCGATCTGTTCCAGTGCTTCCTTTACCTCATTATAGGCTGTCAGGTTAATGAGATTGTTGCCAAGCGCACGTCCCATTAAAAATTCCATGGACATATAATAAACAATCTTTGGATCTTCCTTATCAAACGTCTTTTGTGTCGCCAGCCATTCATCAATGACCACATCTTTCACTGTGTTCGCCACCGCCTGATAGATTTCCTGCTGACTGGCTTCGTCCAGCGTTTTGCGGTAAAGGTTTTTTACATTGTCCTTTACGCTTTTGATAAACGCCTCTTTTTCAAACATCTTGCTCTTCATTGGTGTCCTCCTTTTTATTGTTTTTCAACGCTTAATGTCACTTTTTCACCGTTGATATTCCACTCTTTGCTGTATCCGCTCAGATTGTCCGCAGTTATGGAAACCGCAAGTACTTCGGACTGTATCACATCTTTATTTCTGTCAAAGACAGCAGCCGCTTTTTCGTCAGCCGTATAGGAGACAGCAATCTTGTCCATTACTTCAAATCCGGCTTCCTTGCGCATCGTCTGCAGCTTGCTGATAATCTCGCGCACAAATCCTTCTTCCAGCAGTTCCGGCGTCAGGTTTGTATCCAGCACAACGGTTACAGACGCATCCCCCTCTGTCATATACCCTTCCATCTGCGTCATGGTAATGAGCAGGTCATCTTCTGATAATACAATGTTTTCACTGATGCTGTCAAGACGGAGCACGCCTGTTTCACGCAAAGTGCGCATCGCCGCGTTTCCATCCAAAGCTGCGAGTTCTGCCTGAATCTGCTTTAAATATTTGCCGTATTTCGGGCCTACCGTACGCAGCTGCGGCTTGAATGTATAGTCCGTATACGCGCTTACGTCATCTGTAAACGAAACTGTTTTTACATTCAGTTCTTCTTCTATAATCGTAATAAAATAATCCTGCAGCGTTACCGGAGATTTCACAAACATTGTGCCGATCGGCTGGCGGTTCTTTATATTGGCCGCGTTGCGGCATGCGCGTCCCATCACTACGATCTTTAACACCGCATCCATATCCTCTTCCAGCTGCTTATCTATATATGCGGTCCGGACAGTCGGAAAATCGCATAGATGCACGCTTTCCGGCGCGGCTGCATCCAGGCTGCATACAAGGTTGCGGTAAATCTCTTCTGTAATAAACGGAACCATCGGAGCCGCTGTCTTTGCAATGGTTACGAGTGCGGTGTATAAAGTCATGTACGCATTGATTTTATCCTGCTCCATGCCTTTTGCCCAGAACCGCTCACGGCTTCTTCTGACATACCAGTTCGACATTTCATCCGTAAAGCTGTCCAATGCGCGCGCTGCTTCAGGAATCCGGTAACTGCCAAGGTTTTCATCCACTGCTTTTACAACCGAATTCAATTTGGATAAGAGCCATTTGTCCATGACACCAAGTTTTTCATATTCCAGCTCATATTTCGAAGCGTCAAACCCATCAATATTCGCATACAATACGAAAAACGCGTACGTATTCCAGAGCGTGCCAAGGAACTTGCGCTGCCCTTCCTGAACCGCTTTGCCGTGGAACCGGTTCGGCAGCCATGGCGCGCTGTTAATATAAAAATACCAGCGGATTGCATCCGCGCCATACGTCTGTAACGCCTCAAACGGATCGATGGCATTTCCTTTGGACTTGCTCATTTTCTGGCCGTTTTCATCCTGCACATGTCCAAGCACAATGACATTTTCATACGGCGCCTTGTTAAACAGCAGCGTGGACTCTGCCATCAGCGAATAAAACCACCCGCGCGTCTGGTCTACCGCTTCCGAGATAAACTTTGCCGGAAACTGCTGTTCAAACAGCTCTTTATTCTCAAACGGATAATGATGCTGCGCAAACGGCATGGCCCCCGAATCAAACCAGCAGTCGATCACTTCCGGCACACGGCGCATTTCTTTGCCGCATTCCGGACACGGATAGGTCACTTCATCAATATACGGCCGATGCAGTTCTGTCTTAAGCACGTCCTGCTGTCCGCATTTTTCAGCCAGTTCAGCCCGGCTGCCGATGCATTCCTGATGCCCGCAGGCGCATTCCCAGACAGGCAGCGGTGTTCCCCAGTAGCGGTTGCGGGAAAGTCCCCAGTCCTGAATATTTTCCAGCCAGTCGCCAAAACGTCCTTTGCCGATCGACTCCGGAATCCAGTTGACCGTATTGTTGTTTTTAATCAGATCATCTTTCACCTCGGTCATTTTGATAAACCAGGACTCCCTCGCATAGTAAATAAGCGGGGTATCACAACGCCAGCAATGCGGATATTCATGTTCAAATTTCGGCGCGTCAAATAACAGTCCGGCAGCGTCCAGATCCTTTAATACAAGCGGATCCGCTTTCTTTACAAAGACACCCGCATAATCCGTCTCTTCGGTCAGCTCACCTTTTCCATTTACAAGCTGCACAAACGGCAGGTCATACTTTCTGCCCACCTGCGCATCGTCTTCACCAAACGCAGGCGCGATGTGTACGATTCCGGTACCGTCTGTCATCGTTACATACGAATCACAGGTTACATAAAACGCCTTTTTATGCTGCTTTTCCACAAGTGCGTCCGCAAAATGAAACAGCGGCTCATATTCCTTATATTCCAGCTCTGTACCCCTATAAGTCTCAAGCACCTCATAAGCAGCTTTTTCTTCTTCCTGTGCGGGCTTTCCGAGCACTTTGTCCAGCAGCGCCTGCGCCAGATAGTACGTATAGCCGTCCGCTGCCTTTACTTTACAATATGTCTCATCCGGATTCACACAAAGCGACAGGTTCGAAGGCAGTGTCCAGGGCGTTGTCGTCCATGCAAGAAAATACGCATCTTCTCCGACAGCTTTAAAACGTACAATCGCAGAACGTTCCTTTACAGTCTTATAGCCCTGCGCCACCTCCTGTGAGGAAAGCGGCGTTCCGCAGCGCGGACAGTAAGGAACTGTCTTAAATCCCTTATACAGCAGCTTTTTATCCCAGATCTGCTTAAGCGCCCACCATTCAGACTCAATATAATCGTCTTCGTATGTTACATAAGGATCGTCCATATCCGCCCAGAATCCGACCGTTTCTGAAAAATCTTCCCACATTCCTTTGTATTTCCATACAGATTCCTTGCACTGTTTGATAAACGGCTCCATTCCATATGCTTCGATCTGGTCTTTTCCGTTTAATCCAAGCAGTTTTTCCACTTCCAGCTCCACTGGAAGCCCATGCGTATCCCATCCGGCTTTGCGCGGTACATATCTGCCCTTCATCGTCTGGTATCTGGGAATCATATCTTTAATGACGCGCGTCAGCACATGGCCGATATGCGGTTTGCCATTGGCCGTTGGCGGCCCGTCATAAAACGTATACGTTTCACCATCTTTTCTGGAATCCATTGATTTTTGGAAAATCTTTTTGTCTTTCCAAAAATCAATGACCTTATGCTCCCTTTCAACAAAATTCATGTTCGTATCTACTTTGGTGTACATACTCTGTCTCCTTTTTGTTTGATTACAATCTTAGTAAAATTTATTCCTGTCATCAAAGAAATCGAAAAAGTCTTCAAATTCATCATCGTAATCATATTCATACTCATATCCAGGCCGCGCTTGCTCATAGTAAGTTTCCGCTTCCTGATAATACCGCTTAAACGGTTCCCACAGCAGCGCAACCATCGCAATCAGTGCAATGACAGACAGCACCGCCGTCACAATGCCTGTGATTGCCATCCCTCTTCCCTGCGGCCCTTTGATATACTGTAAAATGCCAAAAATAACTGCCGCGACTGCCAGCGGAATATTCACGCAAGTGCAAAATAACACCAGCGACAGAATCCCAAGAATCATGGAGGCAATGCCAAATCCTGTATGATAAGCCCTGTCATCCGCCTTTTGATACTGCTGATACTGATTCTGCGCTCCATAAGGACCATTTTGCGTATATGTGCTGTTTTGTGCATACGGGCCGTTTTGGTTCATACCGCCATTCTGCCCGTATGGATTGTCCTGCATATATGGGCCATTTTGCCCGGTACTGCCATTCTGCGCATACGGGCCGTTTTGCCCTGTGCCGCCATTCTGCGCATATGGATTCCCCTGCGCATACGGGCCGTTTTGCCCCGTACTGCCATTTTGCACATATGGATTATCCTGCACATACGGACCATTTTGCCCGGTACTGCCATTCTGCGCATATGGATTATCCTGCACATACGGGCCGTTTTGTCCTGTACCGCCGTACTGCTGATAGGAACTGTCTTGTGCATACGAATTGTCTTGTGCATACGAACTGTCTTGTGCATACGAACCGTTTTGTTCCGTATGACTGCCCTGCCCATACGGAATGTCCTGTGTATACGAACCGTTTTGCTGCGCATTGCTGCCCTGTCCGTATGGACTGTCCTGCACATACGGGCTGTACGGATTTTGCTGGTATGGATTCTGCGCGTACGGACTGCCCTGTGCATACGGGTTATCCTGAACATAGCCGGCATTTTCAGCATACGGGCTGTTTTGCTCATATTCTCCGCCCTTGGTATCATCGCTCTTACTCAGCTTTACCGGATTTACCTGTGTACTCCCGTCATCCTGTACGACACACTCTTCCTGTGTGCCTCCGTCATCCTGCACGACAGACTCTTCCTGCGTCTGATCGGTATCTTCGTACTGACTTTTATCTTCCATTGCCAAAATCACCTCTTTACTATTTTATAGATACAGCTTCATTTGTCAATCCCTGCCATACAAATCTCTTGTATATACTTTATCTGCCACATCCTGCAGCTCTGACGCAAAACGATTCGCAACGATTACATCCGACCTGCTTTTAAACTGTTCCAGATCACGTATCACCTGACTCCCGAAAAACAAATCTTCTTTTAACAACGTCGGTTCATATACTATAACCGTCGCTCCCTTTGCTTTGATACGCTTCATCACACCTTGTATGGAACTCTGGCGGAAATTATCAGAATTCGCTTTCATCGTCAGGCGGTAAATGCCAACCACACACGCGTTGCCTGGCATTCCATTCAATCCCCTGCTGCTGCCCTGCTCATAGTATCCGCCTTTTGCAAGAATCTGCTCCGCCACAAAATCTTTCCGCGTACGATTCGATTCCACAATCGCTTCGATCAGGTTTTCCGGAACATCTTTATAATTGGCAAGAAGCTGTTTTGTATCTTTTGGCAGGCAATAGCCGCCATATCCAAACGAAGGATTGTTATACTGCTGTCCAATCCTTGGATCCAGACATACTCCCTCAATAATGTTTTTTGTATTCAGGCCGCGGACTTCCGCATAAGTATCCAGTTCATTAAAATATGATACCCGCAGCGCCAGATAGGTATTCGCAAACAGCTTCACCGCTTCCGCTTCCGTAGATTCCATATAGAGCACCGGAATATCCTTCGCATACGCCCCTTCACATAAAAGCTGCGCAAATCTGCGCGCTTCTTCCTGCATCTTTTCACAGATGCTTCCCACAATAATTCTGGATGGGTACAGATTATCATGCAGCGCATGTCCTTCCCGCAAAAACTCCGGCGAAAACAGCAGCCGGTCTGTCCCATATTTTTTTCCGGCCTCCTTGGTAAAGCCAACCGGAACCGTTGATTTTATTACAATCACGGCATCTGGGTTTACATTCGTAACCATCTGAATCACTTCTTCGACAGATGACGTGTCAAAATAATTAAGCTTTGGATCATAATTCGTCGGCGTGGAAACAATCACAAGCTCCGCACTCCGATAAGCCTGTGTTCCATCTGAAACCGCATTAAGATGCAGCTGCTTATGTTCTAAAAAATCCGTAATGTCCTGATCCATAATCGGTGATTTGCGTGCCTGAATCATGGCTGCTTTTTCCAGCTGGATATCTACCGCTGTCACTTCATGATGCTGAGAAAGCAGCACTGCCAGCGACAGCCCTACATATCCGGTACCTGCTACTGCTATTTTCATCCGCCTGTCTCCCTTAATCCCAAAGACGTCCGCCATATACGCCCGCTTCCATAAGCTCACAAAACGCTTTTTCGACACTGTCCTTATCTTCTGCATACGTCACGCCAAACCATTTATCCGGGGTCGGAAGCACTTTTACCACCGCCTGACCGCTTTGCAGCATCTGGTCGATCACCGAAGGCAGCAGATACTCTGCTTTTAGATCCTGCGGATTAATCTGCTGTAAAAATTCCACGAACTTTTCTTTTAAAACAGGCAAAAACTCCGGTGTCAGTCCCCAAAGGTTCATAGATACAGGCGTCTCCTCCGCCAGCGCCTTACCGCCTTCGCAGACAATCTGCCCGGACGGATCTCTTTGAATTCCCCCTGTTTCCACAACTTTGACAAGTTCATTATTTTCATTTGTCTTACAAACTCCACGGGTTACCGCGCCGTTTTCACTTAACGTATTCTGAATCTGAAAACCAGCCATGCAGTACTGTCCTGTTGTCTGCGCATGCTCGCTTAAAAACCGATATACCTGCTGAAACGCCGTTTTTCCATAATAATCATCCGCGTTAATCACCGCAAACGGTACGTCAAGTATTTCCCGGCAGGCTAAAATCGCATGTCCGGTTCCCCACGGTTTTACACGGTCAGGAGGACAGGAAAATCCCTGCGGCAGATCGTTTTTATCCTGAAACACATATTCCACCGGGCAGACTTTTTCGATTCTGGAACCAATCACTTCTTTAAATTCCGCTTCAATATCTTTACGTATGATAAATATTACTTTTGTAAATCCTGCTTCTAGCGCGTCATGAATCGAATAGTCAATAATAATTTCCCCCTGCGGGCCTACTTTCTGCAGCTGTTTAATGCCCGCTCCATAACGGGAGCCGATTCCAGCCGCCATAATTACGAGTGCTATATCCTTCATAAATACAATCCTCCTTGGTTTTGTTCATAAAAATGACTTTATTTATCATACCATTACTGGCGGTTTTGTTCAAGTGTATTTTGCCTTCACGGAATATGCAGGCCAGGATAAATGTAACTTTTCAGATATATTTGTTGCATATTGGATTCCCGGACGCTGGGAGAGGGACTTTGCCTGGTCTGCCGGTGTCCGCTCCAGAATGCTAAGAATCACTAAGCATTCTGCATCTACGCTATGACAGCCGGACGGTCGCGTCACCTAGTTCGCTTCTGGCTAAACGCCAGCAGCTAAAGGGTGTCGCTGGGCTTCGCCCCTGGTTATTTAGCAGAATACCAAGTGATTCTAAGCATTCTTACAAAGCCACCGGCAGACCAGGCAAAGTCCCTCTCCCAGCTGATTGCGAATAAGCTTTTCACAGTCAGACTCTGCGCCTGGCGGGATGGTTTTGGCGGTCGGGACATGCTCTGAAAGGACGTTAGAGGGGCGCTTTTAGCGGAGGTGAAATCCAGCGC
>CAOKJJ010000159.1 GCA_948468465.1 uncultured Eubacterium sp.
ACATTCTTCCAACGTCACCGAAATCCAGGCCCCGCCCCTCATCCAGCTGGTTTTGACTGGCTTTACGAAAATCAATGGCGTTAAACTGTTGTATATTCCTATGATTTCGTTGAACAGATATTACGATGGCTGACAGGAATACCAGCTGATCTTTGCAATATTACTGATAGTATTTCTTTTATGTAGCTATTTAAATCCACTGCGAAATTTTAACAGATGCAGATTATTTCTTAAGTGTTCTCGAATTTTCACGTAAAGCCTGTGAAAACCAGCCGGGTGAGGGGGAAATGGCCTGGCTTGCGGTGACGTTGGAAGAATGTTCAGAAGTTCTTGACATTATGCTCTGTAACTTAGGGGCGCAGCCCAGCGTCGCTTTTAGCCACTGGCTGTAGGCCAGGGGCGGACTACGCGACGCGACCGGACGGAGCCATCACGTCAATGCAGAATGTCTAGAAATTCTTAACATTCTGGAGTAGGAGCCGCAAGCCAGGCCATTTCCCACTCACCCGGCGTCCGCATAGCCAACAAAAAAAACGCAACACAATGTCAATAATGTTTCGTTTCTGGTTCATCGCAAAAAAGTCAAATACCTGGAGTTTCCGAAATCCAGTCTTCGTTTTTCAACCAGTGCCTGGATACCCAACAAAAATTAAAGCAAACAGTATAAAACAGTTGACAACAGTTATGCGCTGTTATATACTGTTTACAACGAAGGAGGGAAGCCAATGAATATTATCATCAATAATTCTTCGATGCAGCCCATCTATGAACAGATCGTTTTACAGATAAAGGCTAAAATTATGAACGGAGAATTAAAGGAAGAAACCATGCTCCCATCAGTTCGTGCTTTAGCAAAAGAAATAAAGGTCAGTGCACTGACTGTAAAAAAAGCATATGACGCGCTGGAAGAGGAAGGGTTTGTGGTTACGGTGCACGGGAAGGGCAGCTTTATCACGCTTGCGAACCAGGCGCTGATGCTGGAGGAGAAAAAGAAGGAAATAGAAGCTGATTTGGAAATGGCCATCCGAAAAGGCAGAAGCTGTGGGATGAGCAATGAAGAGCTCACAATGATGTTTCAGATTGTGCTGGAGGATTAAAAGATGCTGAGATTAGACAAAGTACAAAAACATTACAAGGATTTTGAACTGGAATGTTCGCTGGAAGTATCAAAAGGATGTGTGACCGGGCTGATTGGAAAAAACGGTGCAGGAAAAAGTACGACGTTTAAGCTGATTCTGGGACTTGCATATCCGGACGTCGGTATGATACAGGTGTTTGGAAGACCGGTGCAGGAGATTGGAAGGCGTGAGAAAGAAAAGATCGGAGTGGTACTGGCAGACTCGGGATTCAGCGATTATTTGAGCGTGAAGGATATTGCGGCTGTGCTTGCGGCAACGTATGATGCATTTGAAAAAGAGGAGTTTTTGAAAAAATGCCAGAGATTTCAGCTGCCGTTAGATAAACGGACGAAGGAATTTTCGACTGGCATGAAACGAAAGCTTCAGGTGCTTGCGGCGATTTCACATCGCGCGGAACTGCTTATTTTAGACGAGCCGACAGCCGGGCTGGACGTAATAGCCAGAGATGAGCTGCTTGAGATGCTGCGGGAGTATATGGAGCAGGAGGGGCGTTCGATTTTGATTAGTTCTCATATTTCGAGTGATCTGGAAGGATTTTGTGATGACCTGTATATGATTGACGATGGAAAGATTATTTTGCATGAAGAGACGGATGTGCTGCTGGGAGAATACGCGCTGCTGAAAATGACAGAGCAGCAGTATGCGAAACTGGATCGGAAGTATGTACTGCGGTCGAAAAAGGAACCTTTCGGCATAAGCTGTCTGACCAATCAGAAACAGTTTTATATGGAAAATTATCCTGAGCTTACGGTGGAAAAAGGGAATATTGATGAATTGATTATGATGATGGTAAGAGGTGAGGAAAAATGAAGGGTTTATTGATAAAAGATCTGAAACTGCTGAAATCACAGAAATTATTTATCACAATTATCGCGGTCATCTGCTGTTATTTTGTAATTACAGAAAAACTGCAGTTTGCGATGACTTATGCGGCAATCATATTTTCGATGTTGGTAATCAGTACGGTGAATTATGATGATGATAAAAATGGAATGAGCTTTATCTTAACATTTCCGATCAGCCGTAAGATGTATGTATTGGAAAAATATGTGTTAGGAATGTTATTCATGGCAGTGATACTGGCAGTGGAAAGTATATTTATGATGGTAGCGACAGCGGTAAAGGCGGCGTCTTATGCTCCGTACGATTGGTTTTCTGCAATTTTGAGCTTTTTGCTCTCGTCATCCCTGATTCTTTCGGCTACTTTGCCGTTCCAGATAAAGTACGGTGCGGAAAAGGGGAGAATGGTACTGGTGACTGTATTCATATGTATGGGCATTGCAGCATATAGTTTACGGCAGGTGTTCAAAGCGCTGAACATAGATTTAACAGAGGTGATAGAGAAGGTTGCAAGCGCGGGAGCTTTAGAGGTGGCAATTTTTACAATAGCTTTATCTTTTGGAATGATGGCGGTTTCCTATCTGCTGTCTGCAGCCGCGATCAAAAGAAAACAGTTTTAAATAGTTTCATAGCCGGATGCTGCGGCTGGCAGTATGAATGAGCCAGCCGCGGCATTAGATCGGTCACATGATCAGCAGACCGATCCGGTATACAAAAAAAGTAACGATCCATGCTGCGGCAAGCTGGAACAAAGTGACGAACGCTGTCCAGCCCCAGCTGCCGGATTCCTTATGTATGGTAGCCAGTGTGGCGGCACATGGAATATAGAGCAGACAAAACACCATCAGGCAGTATGCGTTCAGAGGGCCAAATCCAATGCTGCGAAGTACTTGTGAAAAAGTCGCCATTCCTGATGCGGAGTTTGCGTTTACAATTCCAAATAAAACGGCGCAGCTGGATACGACGACTTCTTTCGCGGAGATACCCGCAATGAGCGCTACCGCGATCTGCCAGAATCCAAGACCGACTGGTGCAAAGATCGGTACAAGCAGCTTTCCGATCATAGCGCCAAATCCTTCGGATAAATCCGGAGCATATCCGTGCGGACCGAAATTTAACAACATCCAAATAAGCAGTGTTGCGAGAAAAATGGTCGTGCCTGCTTTTCCGAGATAATCTTTGACTTTATCCCATACATAAATGCTGACTGTACGTGCATCCGGAAGCTTGTATTCCGGAAGCTCAATCAACAGATAGTTTGCGCTTTTTTCCCGGTCGATCAAATGCAGGATCAAGGATACGAAAATAGCTACCGCAATGCCGATCAGGTACATGGAATAGGCGGCGAGCATCGCATGCTTTCCGAAAAACATTTCTGCGAACAGGATATAAATGGTCAGGCGCGCGTTGCAGCTCATAAAAGGGGTGACGAGCATGACTTTGTAGCGGTCTCTTTTGCTTTCCAGCGCACGGGATGCCATAATGGCTGGAACCGTGCAGCCAAAACCAAGCAGCATAGGGATAAATGCTTTGCCGGATAAGCCGAGCCTGCTCATCAATCCTTCCATAACATAGGCGACACGTGCCATATAGCCGCTGTCTTCTAAAAATGCAAGGGCCAGAAACAAAATAAATATATTTGGCAAAAATGTGACGATGGTACCGACACCGCCGATAATTCCTTCTACGATGAGTGACTGTACGATTGCATGGGTATGTATGGCTGTAAGGCCGTGTACCGTTATGGAGGAAAGCCCGTCGATGGCTGTTTCGAAGTACCCTTTGATCCAGTCGCCGACAGCAAAAGTCAGGAAAAATACGACTGCCATAATGCCGAGGAAAATCGGGATGCCGAATATGCGGTCGGTCAGAACCTTATCTACCCGCTCGGTAAACTGGTCCTGCCTTTTTTTATGAAGAAGCACTTCATTAATAATTTCTTCGATAAAGTCATATTTTTCATTGATAATTTGTGATTCATAATTGTGATTTAATATATTTGGCAGTTCCAGCGGATATTTTTGGCAGATTTCGGTATCCTGTTCCAATAATTTTATGGCATGCCAGCGGTAGTTGCTGATATCCGGATATTTTTTTTGCAGAGCTGAAATAATCTGATCTATGTTATCTTCTATTTCGTCTGAGTAGACCATGGCAAATTCTGAATGATGGTCATGCGCGTGATGCGCGGTGCTTTTGTGATGGTGAATCAGGCTGTCCGGGTCTGTATGTCCTTTGTGGTGGGCGGCTGCGTGCAGCAGGGAGTCCAGGCCGGTACGTTTTCTGGCGGATACGGGAAGGACCGGGATGCCGAGCATTTCAGGCAGACGGTGCAGGTCAATTTCCATGCCGCGTTTTTCCACAATGTCCATCATATTCAAAGCAAGTACAACGGGCTTGCCAAGCTCTAAGATCTGCAGCGTCAGATACAGGTTTCGCTCAAGGGAGGAAGCGTCCGCCACATTAATAATCACATCAACCTCATCGCTTAGTATAAATTGTCTGGATACAGTTTCTTCCATTGTATAAGAAGTCAGGCTGTAGGTGCCAGGCAGGTCGACCAGCCGGATGTTCAGATCGTGATCGCGGATCGCGCTTTCTACTTTTTCTACTGTAACGCCAGGCCAGTTGGCGACTTTTAAATTGGCGCCGGTATAAGCATTAAATAATGTCGTTTTGCCGCAGTTCGGATTTCCGATAAATCCGATTGTTAAGTTCTCTTTCAAGATTTTCACCTCGCTTCGCGTACTGTAATATTTTTTGTCATATTATAACCGAGTGCAAACCGGGTTCCACGCAGTTTGATGATCATAATCCCTTTGCCTTTGCGGTTTAGCACAGATATGACAGATTCTTTTGTCATTCCAAGCGCTTCCAGCCGCCTTTCCATTTGAAAGGGCAGATGGATTTGTTCAACGATGCAGCTTTGTCCTTTCTGAATATCTTTTAAAAGCATATGGGACACCTCCTGGTTAGATGTATAGTATTTTATGTCTTTATTTATTATAACCTTTTTTTCCAGATGTACAATAACCATTTTTCTGGAACGAGAGTGTGTCTTAAAATTGTTAGTAATAGACAAATATGCATATATAAATTTAGATATTTGTAACAAAATGAAATTTTGGGGATGGACAGTCTTATGAATATATAGTAAAATTTATACCAAGAAATCGAAAGCACATGCCAGCTTGTAACTTTAAGTAGGCAAAACTGGATTGTACTCACGGAAAATAATAGGTCGTTTGGTGGTTATTGAATGAGTATAATGCAGTTATTTTTATGTTGAAAAACAAGGAGGACAAAATTTATGAAATCATTTAACTATGTCATTACCGATGAACAGGGCGTACATGCCAGACCAGCTGGAATACTTGTGAAAGAGGCTAAGAAGTATGCGTCTAAGATCACAATCAGCGCAGGCGGAAAAAATGCGGAAGCTACAAAGCTGATGGCTATTATGAGCATGGGCATTAAAAAAGGTACAGAAATTACAGTTTCCGTAGAAGGTGATGACGAAGCAACAGCAGCAGCAGATATGGAAAAATTTTTCAAGGAGAATCTGTAACAGTCTGTAATAAAGGCGTCTATCAGCTTATGAAAGCCTGTTGATCAAGGACAAAATTAAGGATAAGATCAAGGATAAAATCAAGATATTAACGAAAAAATGGAAACTACAGTTTGCCGCATTTGGACGAATCGCACGAACAGATTCCCGGATGCGGCAGCTTTGTATGTAAACATTGAAATGAGGGAAGATATGGGTAAAGCTTTGTTTTTTGATGTAGATGGAACAATGGTAAACTTTCAGGGAAAAATGCCGGAATCTGCGGCGACGGCGCTGAGACAGGTACAGGAGAACGGGCATCAGATTGTAGTCTGCAGCGGACGTTCCAGAATGCAGATTTATCCGTGGTTGCTGGAGCTGGGATTTAATGGAATCATAGCGGCGACAGGGGCATATGTGGAGTGCGGCGGCAAAGTTGTTTACAGGCATTTTATGACAGAAAGCGAGATTCGAAAAGTTACGTCGGTGTTGGACGAGGCAGATGCCTGTTATTCGGCGCAGGCGGAAAATCGTATGATTACTTCCGTAAAACATAAAGAACGTCAGATAGCCAGATTCAAAAAGCTGGGCGATGCGGAAATGATAGACCAGATTTGGCAGCGCGTACAGCTGACTGACAGGATGGAGCAGTATGAAGATATAGAAAAGTTTGTATATTATGAGTCAAAAATACCAGTGCGGACGATACGGGAACGTTTATCTGATATCTGTGATGTGACGGACTCCAGTTTTGAAGCAGAAAAGGGTGATTCCGGTGAAATTACCTGCAAAGGAATCAATAAGGCGTATGGGATGGATAAATATATTGCATACGCGGGCATTGTCAAAGAAGATACGATTGCGTTCGGAGACGGGCCGAACGATTTTGACATGCTGGAGTATGCGGCAATTGGAGTGGCGATGGGAAATTCCGTGGAAGGATTGAAAAGCCTGGCGGATTTTGTGACCAAAGATATAGATGAGGACGGCATCGCGTATGCGCTGAAAGAACTGGGATTGATTTAAGCAGAGGTGAAAGGTGGTTAAAGAGTTGGAAACGATGAGGGCGGAACGACGAAGAGATGAAAAGGTCAATGGCATCGTTTATGATATGTCGCCATCTCCTGATTTTCGTCATAGTATTATTAACAGTAATATTCATACGATCATAAAAATTGGATTGAAAAATAGTTTGTGTCTTGTTTTTATGGAAAATCTGGATTTTAAATATCAGCCGGATATTAACGACGACTATTTTTGTCCGGACATTATGATTATTTGTGACCGAAAGCATTTAAAAGGCGGATCTTACAGCGGCGTGCCTAAATTTATTGTGGAAACATTGAGTCCGTCCACAGTAAAACGTGACAGGACGGTAAAAAAGGAAGCCTATGAAAAAGCAGGGGTGGAAGAGTATTGGATTGTTTCGCCAAATGGCTCTGTTGAGATTTATTATTTACAGGATGGAAAATATGTGCTGGAACAGGGCTATTTATTGCAGGATGATGAGGAAGAAGCTTGTTATAACGCACGGACAGAAATTTGCCTGAGAGCATTTCCGCATATTAAGATGACATTGGAAGATATTTTTGAGGGAATCGAATAATGGCAGGTGACGGCCTTTGCAGCAAGGTGCAAAGACCTGTCTTAGAACTGCCGTGTTTCCTGGTGTTAAAGTGGTATTTTTAATATCTGCCCGATGTTTAGCATATCGCTGGACAGTCCGTTTATGTTCTTAATCGCGTTGACTGTCGTATTGTAGTTTTGCGCAATGAGCCAGAGAGAATCGCCAGGTTTGACGGTATACTCGATGTAAGAGACAGATTGGGAAGATGGGATGTTCAAAATCTGCCCTACGTTTAGCATATTGCCGGAAAGTCCGTTCAGCTGTTTAATGGCTGCTACTGTGGTATTGAATTTTTGCGCAATGAGCCATAAGCTGTCGCCTGCCTGTACGACATAGCGTATGGCATCCGTATCAGGGACGCTGCCTGGGACATTGTTTTGAATGCCTTGGTAAGTATTGTAGAGTGATTTCCATGTGTTTTTTCCAACGATGCCATCCGGGTCAAGACGCATGACATTCTGAAAGGCAATGACAGACTGCCTCGTGCCGCTGCCGAAAATGCCGTCCTCGTCGAGACCTGGAATATCCGGATAGTATTGTGAGATTACATTTAATAAGTATTGGAGTGTAATGACATCCTGACCGCTGGAACCCTGGCGCAGTACCGAAGACGGCGGTATCGTACCGATGCCGAGCGTATTGCCTTCGCTGTCTAATTCCGCCAGTCTGGCTACAGCCGTATAGACATTGGAAATTTTATACCAGGTGCCTTTTCCGACGATACCGTCAGGGGTGAGGTTAAAGATCCGCTGGAACTTTGTAACAGCGGCTTTTGTGCTGTTTTGAAAATTGCCCGCGGGATCTGTAATGGCAGGGATGGCAGGATAATTGCGCCGTATTCTGTTTAAATAAGTCTGAATGGTCTGTACGTCCAGGCCAGTGCTGCCAGTCTGCAGAGGTGTTCCAGGATAAGAGGAAATGACTCCTGTCACTGCGTTTGTCTCTGCGATTTCGATATCTTTTGGGTAATAGGAACGCAGAATCTGCAAAGGCGTAAGTCCGCGGTCGGCAAGTGGAACCGTTCCCCACTGGGACAGCCCGTCACAGGTTACAGTAGTACCATTGCAGAACGAGGTAAAATAAGGGGCGTTCTGCCCTTTGCGTCTTACATATTCATTAAATATTTCATCTACGATTGTACTGACAGATTCATAGACCGGGCCTCCATATACATAAGCCTGATCATATGCCGTACTGTTTGTAATGTCAAAATGATATCCGCGCCCTCTGTACCATTCGGTATAAATTCTATTTAATGCAAATGTAATAATTGCATAAATATTTGCTGTTAAAGCTGTTTTTGGCCATGTTGGATATATTTCACTGCTGGCTGTATTTTTAATGTAATCCTGAAAGGATATTTGTATATTGCGGGCATTAGAATCCGGCGAGCCTAAGTGCACGGTGATCGGGTCGGGTATGACAACCTGGCGCAAAACGTATGGGACAGCAGCGGGCCCTTCCTGCCCATGCGTTTCCTGCCTTGCTACCGCAGGCTTGCCGACGGTAATCTCAGTCTGGGACGGCGTTCGCTGCTGATTCTGCATTGGGACAAGGGCAAGCGGTAAAATCGCGTTCTCATTTTCGTAGATTGGAATTTGGGAAACATAGAGACTGTTAAATCCCTGGGCCTGTGCCAATACGTTATAACTGTTAAATGGAGTGCCTGTAAAATTTTCGTTTTGGGAAAAACTCCGGTCAAGTGTCTCCAGTGGAATTTTTTGTGCTTCCCCGCTCTCGTCAGTCGTCAGTTTATAAAGCGTGTTTCCCTGGCTGTCAGAGACGGTGACAGCAACACCGCTTAATGGGACAGCATCATGGGCAGTTCTTGCCTGGATCGTTAAATAACCGATAGCCATAATTCTGACTTCTTTCCTTTTTCATTAGTTTATGCAAAAGAAACGGGAAGGATACCGTGTGTCGGGCTGATGTTTTGGAAAAATGACGCTGATTGCCGTCCCGCTGTCCGGCACGCTTTGCAGCCGGATTTCTGCATGATGTATGAGGGCGGCGTGTTTTACGATGGAAAGGCCCAGCCCGGTTCCGCCTAATTGTTTGGAATGGCTTTTATCCACGCGGTAGAACCGTTCAAATATATGTTCCTGGTGTTCGGATGAAATACCGATTCCGGTATCACGGACAGTCAGAAGTACAAAGTCTGCCTGCGGCTGTATGGTAATAAAAACAGTTCCGCCGTTCTTGTTGTATTTGATCGCATTGTCACAGAGGTTGAAAACGATGCCGAAAAGCAGCTGGGGGATGCCGTCGATCAGGGCAGTTTCTCCGGAAAGCGTTACGGTTACATTGGCGGCATCAGCTTCCCGGGAAAGACTGTCTATGGCAGCGGATGCAGCGGCAAACAAATCCTGGGGTTCAAAGCGCATATCATCTGCCCCTTCGTCTAAGTGGGAGAGATTCATAATATCTTCCACAAGCTTTGCCATACGCTGTGCTTCGGTATAGATTTTATCAGCAAAAGGGCAGATGTCTTCTTGTTTTACCATATTATTTTTCAGTAATTCCGCATAGCCGGATATGGAGTGCAGGGGTGTTTTCAATTCGTGGGAGACATTTGCGGTAAATTCACGTCGCATCTGCTCAGCCTTTTCTTTTTCGGTAATGTCAAATAAAAGCAGCGCGGCGCCGGAGACAGAGTTGTTTGAAAAGACAGGGCTGGCTGCAAGCTGATAACGGCCTGCCTTTAGTGACATAGTCTGCTCCTTTGAGATTCCCTGCAGGGCGCTGTCTGCTGTCTGCAGCACAGTCTGGCAGCGGCTGACGGCGGACAGTTTTTTGCCGATGCAGGATTTTTCGGGAAGCTCCAGCAAAGAGACGGCGGTTCGGTTGATGCTGAGAATCGTTCCGTCAAAAGACAGCAGAATCATGCCTTCCTTCATGTTGGAAATTACGGCATGCAGTTCTTCCTGCTTTTGCTCAAGCTGGGCTTCTTTTAATCTTAACTGGTTCTGCTGGCTGCCAATTCTAAGGAGCAGTGGAGACAGTTCTTCATAATGAGCAGTCTGCATAGGATGCTCCAGATCCAGCTCGTTAAATGGTTTTACGATATTGCTGGAAAGCCTGGCAGCAAGTACAACGGAAAGTATGATCGCGATTGCAAATACTAAAAAGATCGGCTGGGACATTCCAAGCAGAAGGATCAAAACAGTGCCATGGGTTGCGCAGAGGCGTAAAACAGAGCCGTCCGCCAGACGTTTCGCACAATAAAAGGAACGCTCCATCATGGTGGAGGAATAACGGTCGCTTTCGCCATAACCATCCGCCAGCGCTTCGCGGATTTCGGCCCGTTCCAGATGGTTTTCCATAGCAGCGGTATCGGAACGGCTGTCATACAGAACCTTTCCGTCCGGACGAATCCAGGTAATCCGGTAGGGTTCAAAATTTAACCCGTCAAAGTAACGTACACCTTCATTCATAACACTCTGTGACAGCAGGTTTATTTGTATCTGCAGCTGCTTGAACTGCAGGTCGGAAAAATAGCTGTATAACATGCCCATAATGAATATAAGGGAAGACAAAAAAACAAGCAGTGCAACCAGGCAGATGGAACGAAAGATTTTTTTTGTCATCGCTGATCCTCCAGTTTATAGCCGACACCACGGACGGTTTTAATCCATTGGCCGTATGCTCCAAGTTTCGTACGCAGAGTGCCGACATGGACGTCAACGGTTCTTGTGCCTCCCAGATAATCAGAGTCCCAGATTCTGTCCAGCAGAACGTCGCGGGTAAATACAACTCCAGGATGCTTCATAAATAAGTGAAGCAGTTCAAATTCTTTTAAGGTTAATATAATTTGAATTTTGTTTTTTGCATCTGTCATTTCGTGATCGGAATGTCCTTCTGTAATAAATACCGTATGTTCACTTAGATTCAGCTTAAGATTTCCGATGCGCAGTTCGCTGTCCCTGCTGGATGGCGTCGTACGCCGCAGGACGGCCTTCACTCTGGAAAGCATTTCCATCATGCCAAAAGGCTTGGCCAGATAGTCATCGGCGCCAAGATCCAGACCAATAACTTTGTCGTATTCGGTTCCTTTGGCAGAAGCGATAATAACAGGAATATTTCTCGTTATCATATCTGATTTTAATTTTTTTAATATCGTAATGCCATCCTCGCCCGGAAGCATCAGATCCAAAAGGATGAGCTGCGGCTGCTCGGCTTGCAGCAGTTCTGACAGGCCGGCGCCGCTGGAAAATCCTTTTGCGTGGAACCCGGCAGAGTGCAGCGTGTAGATCATCAGGTCGCGGATGGAATTGTCATCTTCAATACAATATATCATAGGCTGTCCTTTCTTTTTTGTACTTAAAAACGATTTCTTGCGCATAGTGGCAAAATATTCATACTGTGCAACCGGATTGACATTTTGGTGCGTTAGTTTATTGGCTATGAGGACGCTGGATGAGGGGCGGGGCCTGGATTTCGGCTCCTACTCCAGAATGTTAAGAATTCCTAAGCATTCTGCATAAACGTAGTGGCTGCGTCCGGTCGCGTCGCGTAATCCGCCCCTGGCTTACAGCCAG
>CAOKJJ010000160.1 GCA_948468465.1 uncultured Eubacterium sp.
CCCCTAGTTTACCGAGCAGAATGTTAAGGGCTTCTAAACATTCTTCCAACGTCGCCGAAATCCAGGCCCCGCCCCTCATCCAGCTGATTTTGACTGGCTTTACAGAAATCACAGTGTTAGGAACTGCTGCATATTCCTATGATTTTGCTGGTCAGATATTACGGTGACTTACAGGAATACCAGCCGATCTTTGTAAATATTGCAGAAAACCAGCCAGGCCATTTCCCCCTCACCTGGCGTCCGCATCACCAGTAAAAAAACGCAACACAATGTCAATTCTCCCGCTTTGCGCAAGAAATTGTTTTTTAGTGCTTAATATAGAATGAACTTTTTATGATGATATGATATACTGTAAAAAAATGCAGTGTCTGCGGAAAGAGAGGTGCGGCATGACAGCAAAAGCAAGACCGCCGATAGGAATTGAGGATTTTGAGGAAATACGAACAGGCGGATACTATTATGTTGATAAAACAGGACTGATCAGGACGCTGTTAAATAATTTCGGAAAGGTCAACCTGTTTACACGTCCGAGACGTTTTGGAAAAACGCTGAACATGAGCATGTTAAAATATTTTTTTGAAATCGGCAGTAAAGCACTCTTTTTGACGGACTGGCAATCTCAGAGGAAAAAGAGCTTTGTGAACAGTACAAGGGGAAATATCCGGTCATTTCCATCAGTTTAAAAATGCTACCGCCGATACCTTTGACGGGGCAAAGAGCCAGATTCGTGAAATGATCGGAGATGAGGCACTGCGGTTTCAGTTTCTTGCGCAGAGTGAGAGACTGTCTAAGACAGAACAGCTGCAATATCAGGCGCTGATCCGCATTCATGAAAAAGGAACCTATGCGATGCCGGATGAATTACTGATGAAAAGTCTTTTGCTGTTGTCACGTTTTCTGCAAAAACATTATGACAAAAAAGTAATTTTACTGATGGATGAATATGATGTGCCTTTGGATAAGGCTTACCAGTCAGGTTATTATGAGGTTATTATGAGGTTATGGCAGATTTTATCGGCAGTTTGTTTGGACAGGTGTTAAAAACAAACAGCAGCATTTATTTTGCGGTGCTCACAGGCTGTCTTCGGATTTCCAAAGAAAGTATTTTTACCGGACTCAATAATTTCAGCGTTTATACGGTCAGGGACATTCGCTATCGGGAGTATTTTGGCTTTACCGACGGTGAAGTGCGAAAGATGTTGGAATACTACGGCTGCATGGAACAGTACGGTGTTGTAAAAGAGTGGTATGACGGCTATCGGTTTGGTGGACTGTGCATTTACTGCCCGTGGGATGTCATGAAATATTGTGATGACCTGCGTGATAAAAATGCGGCCAAACCGCAGAATTATTGGGTAAATACGAGCAGCAATAACATCATCCGAAGAATTATAGAAAATGCGGACAAAACTGCCAGAGATGAAATCGAACAGCTGATCAATGGAGGAACCGTGAAAAAAGAAATCCGCTAGGAACTGACCTACCGGGATTTGGATTCGGATGTCAGCAATTTATGGAGCATTTTGTTTACCGCAGGATATCTGACGCAGCATGGGACGGATCATTGTGGTGTTATAGAGCTTGTCATTCCAAACAGGGAGATTCGATGGATATTTGTAAAACAGATACGGGAATGGTTTGAGACAGAAACGAGAAAAGATGGAAAAAAATTGGAAAACTTCTGCCGGGCATTTGAAAAAAATGACGCTGATGCGATCGAAAAAGAGTTTACCGCGTACTTAAGAAAAACGATCAGCATTCGGGATACGAATACAAGGAAGGAAATGAAGGAAAATTTTTATCACGGTATCTTGCTGGGGCTGCTGTCATGCATGCAGGACTGGAACATCAGGTCTGGCGCTCAGACAGGTGATGGATATAGTGACATAAGCATCGAAATTGAAGATAAGGAGATCGGCATTATCATAGAATTAAAATATGCCGAAAAAGCGGCTTTTGAAGATGGATGCAAAGCGGCGCTGCAGCAGATCAGGGACAGGAATTATGAGGAAGTACTGATCGATCATGGCATGAAGACGATTTACAGATATGGTATCGCATGCTATAAAAAACGATGCAAAGTAAGATCGGATAAGATCGGATAAGATTGGATAAAATCAGATAAGACCGGATAAGATCGGATAAAATCAGATAAAATCGAATAAGATCAGATAAGATCAGATAAGATCAGATAAGATCAGATAAGATTGGATAAAATCAGATAAAATCGAATAAGATCACATAAAATCGGATTCGATTGCATATAAAAAGAAAGAGCAGGTTTATTTATTATGACATTTTTTACTGTATTTTTTCAAATGCTGGCGCTGCTTTTAATGATAGGCGCCGGATATTTTGTGACAAAAAAAGGAATGCTGGACGAGCATACGAATAACCAGATGTCGGATATGATCGTTCAGATCTTTAATCCGCTGCTTGTGCTGGCAAGCGCTGCCAGTTCGGTAGGACAGGTTTCCATGGATGCGATGAAGCTGGCAGGAGGCATTGCTGTCGGCATGTTTGCGGCGTTTATTGCTGCGGGTAAGCTTTTGGCTCCGTTTTTTGATAAAGACAGGGAGCAGCGCAAGATTTTTCAGCTGATGTTCGTGTTTTCCAATGTCGGATTTATCGGCATTCCGGTTATTTCCAGCATATTTGGGACAGAATATGTCGTCTATGTGACAGAATTTATGCTTGTATATACGCTTGTGTTTTATACGTATGGAATTGCGCTGATGGATGGAAAACTTACGGCGGCTTCTATACGGGCGATGATCAATCCGGGCACGGTATCCGGGCTGCTTGCAATGGCGATTATTATTTTCAGCATCCAGCTGCCGGATTTTTTAAAGACGGCGGTGACTTACCTTGGAAATGTGACGTCTCCGATGGCGCTTGTAGCGGTAGGATTCGCGCTTGCGCAGTCTGACCTTAAAAAAATATTCGGCCAGCCGCGGCTTTATGTATTTTCTGTCATCAAGCTACTGCTGTTTCCGCTGCTGCTTTTGCCGCTGCTGCGTCTTGTTTTGGGCGGGTCTGACTTGCTTGCGGTTTGCATGGTGATGTTTGGAATGCCGGTTGGCAATATGCCGCTGATTTTAGGCAATCAAAGAGGCCTGAATGTAACAGCCTGCAGCGCCGCAATTATACTGTCTACCGTGCTTTGCGTGCTGACGGTGCCGGTGCTGATGATTTTTGCACAATAAGTGTTTCCTTTTTCAATCAGTTATGTTAGAATAAGGACATCATTGGAAAGCAATGAGATTTATTTAAATCAGCACTATTTGGGAGGTCAATCATATGATGAACAGGAAAAAAATGGCAGCGATCGTATTAACAGCGGCAGTTGGAATGGGAACAGGCACGATGCAGACGGCAGTACCGGCTCCAGGCACCGCAGCATCGGTGACAGAGGTACAGGCAGCTGCAAAACCATCTGCATCCAGTCTTGCAAGTGCCATAAAAAAAGCGTATGGGGAAAATTACTGGCCGAATTACAAATTAGATAAAACTGAGATTAAGGATAAATATGGCGTACCATCCTCTTTATATTCGTCTGCCTATGCAGAAGCTCCGATGATCAGCGCACATGTAGACCAAATGGTTATTTTTAAGGCAAAAAACAGTTCTTCTAAAAAGAAGATTTTAAGCGCGGTAAAAAAATACCAGAAGGATTTAAAAGCTGATACGATGCAGTATCCGATGAATCTGTTAAAAATTCAGGCATCAAAAGTATATGCGAATGGAAACTATGTCTGCTTTTTTATACTCGGCGGTAGCATTGACAGAAGCGTGGAAGAAAGCGGAGACGAAGAAAAAATTATCAAAGCGTATCAGCAGCTGAATAAAAAAGCGGTGAATACAGTGAAAAAGAAACTGAAAGCATGATAATGATGAATAAGATGTTAAAAAGAAAAAAAATCCGGTTCCTATGTTTTATAGGAGCCGTGGTTTTGTTGCTGGCAGGATGCGGTTTTTATATGCGTCTGACGCCGGATAAGACTTATTCTTCCGAAGAACGCCGCATGCTTGCAAAAAGGCCGAAGCTTACCAAAAACAATATTTTAAACGGAAAATTTCAGCGCAAATATGAAACATATTTAAGTGAACAATTTCCAGGGCGGACACGGCTCGTGACGCTGCGGACAAAATTATCCCGCCTGCTGGGGGAAAAGGATGCAAATGGAGTTTATTTCGGAAAAGACGGCTATTTGCTGGAACGGTACCGGATGCAGGATTTTGATTGGAAGCAGGTTAGGAAAAACATCAGGCGTACGACTTCTTTTTTACAAGCATATCCAAATGCGAAGGTGATGTTTGTGCCGGTCAAAAGCAGCGTTTTATCAGAAAAGCTTCCGCTATTTGCACAGACGGAAGGGGAAGACCGGTTTATGGAACTGGCTGCAAAGCACATTCCGGATGAGCAGCGGATTTTCATGCAAGACGTGTTAAAAGCACATCAATCCGAATACATTTATTATCGGACGGACCATCACTGGACGACGCTTGGCGCTTATTATGCATATGAGGCGTGGGCAGAAAGCATGGGATTTTCGCCGGTTTTAAAAGAAGAGTTTCAGACTGCGGCCGCGACGGATGATTTTTTTGGAACGACCTATGCAAAAGTGAGAACTGGCGGACGGGCGGATACGATTTCTTTGTATGAACGCATCGACAAGACGCCGTATACAATTGATTATAATATGGGCGAATTCCAGTCAGATAGTTTTTATGACCTTTCCAAAGCGGAAGGAGACGATCCGTACAGCGTGTTTTTTGGAGGAAATCAGGCGCTGGCAGATATTCAAATGAAAAAAAACGTGGAAGATGGACGGACGCTTTTGATTGTCAAAGATTCTTTTGGCAATTGCTTTGCGCCTTTTGCTGCGCAGCATTATGCGCGTACGATTGTTGTAGATCTGCGTTATGTAAATATTCCGGTAGGAAAGCTGCTGCGGGTATATCCGGCGGATGATATTTTGATTTTATACAATAGCGCACAGTTTATGGATGATCAGAATATCAGTAAGCTGAAATAAAAAGTCATAAAAAGTAAATAAATATAAAAGAAATAAATGAAAGGAAGACACTATGAACACAAACCTGGCTTATCAGGAAGAACCCCGCGAAGAACTGCTGCACGGGACAATCTGCATGATGTCCAGCCCGACGGTAAACCATAACCGGGTGGCATCACATATTTTCAATGCGTTTTTCAATTACCTTAAGGGAAAATCCTGCGAAGCATTTGCGGACGGAACAGATGTCTACCTTACGGAAAACGACCGCGTAATCCCGGATGCGATGGTCGTCTGTAACAAAGACACGATACACCGGGACGGTATTCACGGCGCACCCGACCTTGTAGTAGAAGTGCTGTCGCCCGGTACGGTAAAAAATGATAAGGGCTATAAAAAAGACTTGTATGAAAAGGAAGGCGTAAAAGAATATTGGATTGTTGATGTGAAGTCATGCTTCATCGAAACTTATCTTCTTACGGACGGAAAATACAGGCTGGACGGCGTATACCAACTCCCATTGGACGACATGATCGAACGGGAGCGGGAAGCCTGCACAGACAAGGTTCCTGTATCCCTTTATGATGATTTTATGATTCCCTTAGAAGAGATATTTTATGACCTGTTATAATTAGGATGTTATATCATCATTTACTGCATAGATGAGAAAGGGACAGAAGAGTTATTTTGAAAAGTATTTGTAACTATAAAAATATGGATGTCTATAAACTTATGAACGAGGGTGTATGGTATGAAATATGATGTGATTATTGTCGGAGCAGGGCCGGCTGGAATATTTACAGCTATGGAACTCGTAAAAAATAATAGTTCAAAAAAGATTCTGCTAGTAGAAAAAGGAAAAGCGATTGAAGACAGGAAGTGTCCAAAGAATCAGACAAGAAAATGCGTCGGATGCAGGCCCTGCAACATCACAACCGGATTTTCAGGCGCGGGGGCATTTTCGGACGGAAAGCTGTCGCTGAGCTATGAGGTCGGCGGGGATTTTCCCCAGCTTGTCGGCGCGCAGATGGCGCAGGATTTAATTCATTATACCGATCAGATTTATTTGGAATTTGGAGCGGATACACGCATTGAAGGAGTCAGCGAGCCTTTGAAGGTGCGAGAGATCAGGAAACGGGCGATTCATGCGGGGTTAAAGCTGGTAGATTGCCCTATCCGCCACCTGGGAACGGAAAAAGCACAGCACATATATGGCGCTATTGAAAAATATCTGCAGGAAAAAGGTGTGGAGATGCTGTTTGGCTGCAACTGCAGTGATTTGATCATGGAAGAAGACGTATGCAAAGGCGTAGTGCTTACGAAAGAAGGGACTGCAGAGCAGCTGCGTTATGAAGCGCCGCATGTCGTAGTCGCTGCGGGAAGGCGTGGCGCGGAATGGCTGCAGACACTATGTGCGAAATATGACATTGCGCATAAGCCAGGCACCGTTGATATTGGCGTGCGTGTGGAAGTGCGCAATGAGATTATGGAAGAAGTCAACAAAGTATTGTACGAATCCAAGCTGATTGGATATCCAAGGCCGTTTAAAAACAAAGTGCGTACGTTTTGCCAAAATCCAGGCGGGTTTGTCAGCCAGGAAAACTATGACAATGATCTGGCAGTGGTGAATGGACATTCGTATAAAGACCTGAAATCAGACAATACGAATCTGGCAATTTTATGCTCTCACAATTTTACCGAACCGTTTAATCAGCCGATTGCCTATGCGCAAAAGGTTGGAGAGCTGACAAATATGCTTGGAGCAGGACAGATTATGGTACAGCGCTACGGCGACATTTTAGATGGAAAACGTACCTGGCAAAAAGAACTGGATCAGTCGAATGTACGGCCTACGCTGCCGGACGCGGTTGCCGGTGACATTACGGCGGCAATGCCGTACCGCGCAATGGTTAATATTATTAATTTTATCCAGGCTATGGATCAGGTTGTGCCGGGATTTGCAAGCACGGAGACACTGCTGTATTCACCGGAACTGAAATTTTACAGCAATAAAGTCCGTATGGACGAAAATCTGGTGACCAATGTAAAAGGACTGTATTGCCTTGGAGATTCCAGCGGCTGGACAAGAGGGCTGATGATGGCCTCTGCCATGGGTGTCCTGATGGGAAGAAAATTGCTGGACAAATAAATAAAATGAGCCAAACAGAGGAAAAATAAATATAAAATTAATTTGATAACCTAAATAATGGAGAAAGAACATGGATGAAAAAGCAGAAACGCAAAGCAGTGCCGAAGAAAACGTACTGACAGAGAGTGAGATCGCGCAGCTGAATATTAAAATAACAAAGAATCACAGAACGGATAAAGACTGGGATTTTATTAAAAAGCTGCTGCAGGACAAACGGCTGTATACGCTCCAGCCTTCCGATAAGGAGTATATGCAGCAGTACTGTCTGGAAGGTGTGCTGAAAGATAATGGCGCTCTGGCGGTATTTACAAATTTAAAAGACTGCGCGCAGTATGTACAAAGTCATGAGATAGCAAGGACGCAGTCGCAGGCAGCGGTTATGACAATTCCATTTCAGCATGTCGTCGAGATTGCGAACGACTATGAAATAGGCGTATACATTGACCGCAAACCGGGACGGCACCAGCGGTATCTTTATTATGATGGCAAGGCACACAGCATTCACGTAATGCAGCGATAGTGTCAGTAAAAGGAGGGAGCGTGCTGCGGCTGTATGGCAAAAGTTTTTAATATAAATGCAGACTGTAAGCCGGGACTGCATTACATGGTGGACGTGTCCGGCCGTTTGAAGCAGATAAAGAGCATGGTGGATGCGGGGGATTATTTTACGATAAACCGTGCAAGGCAGTACGGAAAAACGACGGTGCTTCGGGCATTGGAAAAATATTTGAAACCGGATTATCTGGTGGTAAGCATAGATTTCCAGAAGCTTAGTTATGCGGATTTTGAAAGTGAACAGTCATTTAGTGAAGCTTTTTCTGCGGAAGTGCTGGATGCAGTGGAAGACGGCACACAACTGCCGGGAGAAGTTTGTGCAGAATTGGAAGCATATGCGGCTGGAAAGATCAGGGGAATTTCGCTTTCCAAGCTGTTTCGCTGTCTGAACCGATGGTGTCGGCAGTCAGAAAAAAAGATTGTGCTTATAGTGGACGAGGTGGACAGTGCGTCGAATAATCAGGTTTTTTTGGATTTTCTGGCACAGCTTCGTGCTTATTATATAGACAGGGACAGAAAAAAGACATTTCATTCCGTAATTTTAGCAGGCGTCTATGATATTAAAAACTTAAAACGAAAGTTTGCGGACAATGATGTGCATAAAAGGAACAGTCCATGGAATATTGCCGCTGATTTTTTGGTTGATATGAGCTTTTCTATGAATGACATACAGGGAATGCTAGACGATTACGAAAGCGATTATCATGTCGGCATGCATACGAAACAGATGGCAAAGCTGCTTTATGCATACACAGACGGATATCCATATCTCGTATCCGCACTGTGCAGGCTGATGGATGAATCCCCGGATCAGGGCCAGGCATGGACAAAAGCAGGGTTTTTAAAGGCAGTCCGGACACTGCTTGGGGAAAGGAATATGCTGTTTGATTCCCTGACAGAAAAACTTTCGGCTTATCCGCAGCTGGAACATATGATCAAAGCACTACTGTTTCAGGGAAAGAAAATCGCATATAATCCGGATGATGAAGTAACGGGAATGGCACTGATGTTTGGATTCGCAAAAACAGACGGCAGTTTTGTGAGTATTGCAAACAGGATTTTTGAGATACGGCTGTATAACTTATTTCTGACCGTACCGCAAGTACAGGAAAACGGCCTTTATCAGGCAGCTGTGTACGATCAGAATCAGTTTGTGGAACATGGACGTTTAAATATGCGTCTTGTGCTGGAAAAATTTGTCAGCCATTTTCATGACTTATATGCAGGAAAGTCAAAAACATTTTATGAAGAAGATGGAAGACGATATTTTCTTTTGTATTTAAGGCCGATGATCAACGGATCAGGCAATTACTATGTGGAAACACAGACAAGAGATCACGAGCGAACAGATGTGATTGTAGATTACCATGGAGAACAGTTTGTAATCGAAATGAAAATATGGCGTGGAAATGCATACCATGTCAGGGGAGAACAGCAGCTGTTAGATTATTTGGAATATTATCATCTGGAAAAAGGATATTTGCTTAGCTTTAATTTTAACAAAAACAAAACCCCGGGAGTCCGTGAGGTGCGGATTGGGGATAAACTGATTATAGAAGCAGTCGTATAGCAGCTTCGGCAGGAATAATAGCCTGCCGAAGCTGCTGTCTTTCATCAGCATGCGCATTCTTTTAGAATATGAAAGCCCCATGGCTTTAATCTGGCGGTATCGTGCATTTGAACAGCCGTATGTTCGATAAGTTCCATCCCATGAAAAGGAACGGTATATTCCATATCAAAATTGGAATAGTTAAAGAAATAAGTAATAGCTTCTCCCTTTGCGTTGATGCCTTCTTTTCGTATGAGCGGAAAATGTTCTTTTGGCACTGTAATTTCAAATCGTTTCATGCATGTGTTCAATATCGCTTCTAAAGAATCTGCGTCACAATAGCATCCGATGTAAGCTGCTGAGCCTTCTCCATAGGCATGGCAGGTGACCGCCGCATATTCTTTCCAGTACGGATGGTCATAGCGGGCGATGACTTCGGTATGATCATCATTTGGAATGAGCAGTTCCATCCAGTCTGACAGTGCAGGCTTTTCCATAAAAGAAACAGCGCCGCCTGACAGTGACGTGCGGCCAGGCTCTGTAAACTGATCATAAGTCATGCCAAAGCATTCTGTCAGTCCGTGCGGCTGGTCATCCGCGTATATTTTCAGATGCTCGTCTGCAAACGCAGTGCGCAGCATAGCCAGCAGGTGTCCGCCATTTCTGACGTAATTTTGTAAACGCTGTGTCAGCAGTTCGGACATGGAATATACAGACGGCAGAATAATCAGGTCATAATCTGCAAGCAGCGCTTCATCCGCCTGCGTATCGCAGATCATATCCATTTCCAGGTTCATTTTGTAAAAAGCATCATACAGCCAGCGTACAATCGTATTTTGATCATTGACAGTTCCTGCCGGAAAATAACGGAAAGCAGCATTGGAGCGGCTGCTCATCATCATTGCGATCCGGTTCGTTTTCTTTAAATGAATTAGATCGTCGGAAAGTCTCGCAAAATCGGCACCGATCGTCATGCATTCGCGATAGGTGACGTTTTCTTTCAGGTTATGGCTTAAAACGCCTTTCCAGTAACTTTCTATCGCATTGTGGATCGAATGCCAGTGCCAGTATTCTACGCAGTCTGCACCAGACGCCAGGTGTGAAAATGCCTGCAGGCGCAGCTGTCCGGGATAAGGAAGCCAGCCATGATTGCCCTGCGCCTCAGTCTCCAGAATCAGATAGCTGCCGCGTTTTAAGGAGCGTGCGACATCGCCTCCAAAAGCAATTTCGGCACCAGTCAGATGATCTTCGCTCAGATGATAAATATCGGCACCGGCCAGGTCCAGATATTCTGCTGCATCATATTGGTTCACCTGCGGCTGATAGCCATAAGAATAACCGCGCCAGCTGAAATCAAAATTATGCGTGATAAACTGATCCGGCCTTAAATATTCACGGATAATCTTCGCCTGCCAGCAGAAAAAATCTGTTACGAGCATTCGCTGAAATTGTTCAAACTCCGCGGCAAGGCTGCCGTTAATCGTACCTCTTACATCCGGCATATCCGCCCAGTCCTGTACACGGTTTGACCAGTAATTCAGGCCATACTCCGCATTAAAAGCATCACTGTCCGGATACTGCTTTTTCAAATATTCAGCAAACATCTGCTGCACATGCGGACTGCAGGTATCATATGGCTTTGTCTCGTTATCAATCTGAAAGCCGATGACATGCGGATACTGCTGTACTTCTTCTAACAGCCGGCGAATGATGCGCTGTGCATGGAACAGATACCCAGGATGGGTAATATCCATATTCTGACGATGCCCATACATCTCCCGTCCCTGATGGGTCACCGCCAGAATATCCGGATATTTGCGCGCAAGCCACGGTGGAATGGCATAGGTCGGCGTCCCGACAATGACATCAATACCAGCGTCTTTTGAAGCCTGCAGCATCCGGTGCAGATGCGTAAAATCAAACACGCCGTCTTTCGGCTCCCACGAGCTCCAAGTAGATTCCGCAATACGAATGAGATTCATCCCAGCTTTTTTCATCATTTCCATATCAGTACGCAGGCGGTCATACGGCATATATTCGTCATAATAGGCAGCGCCGTAATATAATTTTTTAACGTATTTCATTGTAAAAACCTCCAAATTAAAAGAAGATATCTTGACACTTTTTTCAAGTTTGTGTAAAATGTTAAGAACAAACGGTTGCGCTTACTGAGGATTGTAACATATATACAGCCAAAAGTCCAGAGTATTTCCGAAACTGCATGAACCCGAAGAGAAACACTTTTGAGATGGGGCGGTTTTTAGTGGCTATGCGGACGCCGGGTGAGGGGGAACTGGCCTGGCTTGCGGCTCCTATTCCAGAATGT
>CAOKJJ010000161.1 GCA_948468465.1 uncultured Eubacterium sp.
CAAATAAAATAGCATTCTATACCTCCCGCAACAATTGCGTTATAATCTTTATTTTAAATAACCTCAAAGTGTTTCAAAGCATCTTTTATCGCTTCCGCTTTCTCCGCCGTCGGATGCTTCCTCGGCTGTTTCAATTCCTCTACCGCATTAGGAGCATCATACATCGGCAATCCTAACTCCCTTTTTACCTCTGCGATATATGCGGTATGTACTTTGAAGCCATACTTCGCTTCTATGTACTCCTTAATCATCTTATATGTAACTCGCTCTTTCGGCTTGTACGCTTCGGCTCTTTTGGCGATATTATCAAGCGGCACTTTGCTCTCACCCTCACCAAACTCCACTTTTACGCTGATTACGCTGTCGGGTTTTTTGTGGGAAAGCATTACAACCGTCTCCACATGATACGTCTGGCAAAAAAGATCCACCCCCTGCACCCGCATCAACTCATACCCTCCCGCACACAATACTTTCAAGTCTCTGGCCAAAGTAGCCGAATCACAACTCACATACACAACCCTGTCCGGCTGCACCTTCAAAATCGCTTCCAACAGCTTTGCTCCGCAGCCCTTCCGCGGCGGGTCTACGACAACAACCTGCGGCCGCCATTCTCTATTCCCCCTGTTGTCTCTATTCCCCCTGTTATCTCTATTTTCCCTATTCTCTCCATCCCCCAAAATCAACTCTTCCTCATCACCCCCGCTAAGCCTTTCCAGCACATCCTCTGCTTCTCCAACAAAAAACTCCGCATTGCCAATTCCGTTCATCTGAGCATTCCTTCTGGCATCTTCCACTGCCTGCGGAACGATCTCGATCCCATACACTTTCCTGGCACGCCGGGCCAAAAACAATGAAATTGTTCCGATTCCACAGTACAGGTCCCATACAATCTCTTTTCCGCTTAACCTGGCAAATTCCAATACTTTCCCATACAAAACCTCTGTCTGTACCGGATTGACCTGATAAAAGGACAATGGTGAAATCCGGAACCTGACGTCTCCGATATAATCCTCAATATAATCCGTTCCCCACAGCGTTTTGACAGTATCTCCCATAATAACATTGCTGCGCTGTTCATTCGGGTTCACGGAAATGCTTGTCATCCCTTCCATGCCTGTGAGCCTGTCCACAAGCTCCTTTGCATGCGGAAGTGATTTTCCGTTGATCACCATACATACCATCAGCTGCTTTGTACGAAATCCATACCGGATTAATACATGCCGAATCAGGCCGGTTCCGCTTTTTTCATCATACGGTTCGATCCCGTACTGCTCCATCCATTTTAAAATATGCGCTATTATGTCACGATTGTGCGGTACGCCCAAATAGCAGTCCTCCATAGGAATAATTACATGCGTACGTGCTGCGTAAAATCCGGCTGCCAAATTTCCGTTTTTATCACGTCCAATTGGAAACTGTGCTTTATTGCGGTAGCGAAATGCATGCCGCATGCCAATAACAGGCTCCATCGGTATTTGAGAAATGTCGATTCCTCCGATCCGCATGAGATTATTTTGTATTTTGTTTTGCTTATACTCCAGCTGTTTTTCATAGGAAAGCGCCTGAATCTGGCAGCCGCCGCACTGTTTGTGAATTGGACACAGCGGTTCTGTCCGGTCTGGCGACGGTTCGATGATCTCCAATAATTTTGCGTAGCCGTATGTCTTTTTCATCTTGATTATCTTTGCGGTGATTTTATCTCCAACGAGTGCGTCCTTTACAAAAAAAGTCATGGCATTGTTTTCTTTGCTGCAGGCTTTCGTTGTTTTGCCGACACCGGAACCGTCGGCGCTCAAATCTACGATTTCTAATTCGATGCTGTCATTTTTTTTCATGTTCTTCTCCGTTCTTTGATGTTTCCATTTTTTGATGCTTTCTTTTGTCGATGCTTTCTTTTGTCGATACTTCCGTTTTTTGATGCTTCTGTTTTTTGCTTATTTCGCAGACATTTGCATTATTTTCTGGCATAAAAATACAGCCGGCGAATCTCTGAGGTACATTTATCACCTGTACCTCAGAAATATTTGTTTCCGCCCGCTTAAAAATAATCTTTTATCGTTCGTTATCAGATACTTGATCTTCTTATATTGGAATCAAAAGAGCGATGAAATCCCAGCCAGTCCGTATTGCCCTCTGGTACATTTACAAAAGCTTCTTCCAATGCTTCCATCTTTGCGTCCATATTGTCTGCAAAGCTTAACGCCACTGCTTCTGCGAGAGCCGGTTTTTTTGGTGAGCCGTATTCGAGCTCTCCGTGATGCGCTAAGATACAGTGTATCAGTTCATCGGCCAGCTTTTTCGGAAAGCCTGGGATCTGCCTGATCCGCTCTGTCAGCATCTGGGCGCCAATAATAATATGCCCTAACAGCTGACCTGCATCCGTATAATCATTTTCAGGAAATCTGGACAGTTCCTTCAGCTTTCCGACATCATGGAATACTGCTGCTGTCACGAGCAGATCTCTGTTTAAAATGTGATATTGCGCCGCGTAATTTTCACATAACTTTGCCACTCCCAAAGTATGCTGGAGCAGTCCGCCTACAAATCCGTGATGCATTGTCTTTGCCGCGGAGTGAAACTTGAATGCTTCCTGAAACTTTGTATTTTCAAAAAAGCCCATGGTCAGCTCTTTTAAATGCGGATTTTCAATCCGGTAAATCAGTTCCATTAGCTCCGCATACATCTGGTCCGCGTCATATTTGCTGACCGGCAGATATTCTTTTGGATCGTATTCTCCCGGCTGAGCCTTTCGGATTCGTTTGATGTTCAGCTGCAGTGCACCCTGAAAGCTTGTTACATCACCGACTACGTTCAGATAATCCAGTTTTTCAAAATCTTCTATGCCAAGGGAACTTGGATCCCAGATTTTTGCATCCAGTGTTCCGGTTTTATCCTGCATCGTTAGTGACACAAACGGTTTGCCCGCTTTTGTCACTGATGGCTGTTTATTTTTACACAGGTAAATCTCATTAACGCGTTCTCCCTCACGCAATGTTTCTATATAACGCATACTTCTGCCTCCATTTTATATTTCTATCTCTGTTTTTATCTATTTTTCTATCTCTATCTTAACACCCCGACCTCTACTGTACAGGTAAATTTCTTATACCCTTGCGTATTCTGCCGGTTTGCGGTAATTTTTACCTTATCCCCTTTTTTCAGCTTTAATATCATTTGCTGATAGTCTTCCATAGAAAGCACTTCCTCTTTGCCTACCGAGACGATGACATCACCTGTCTGGAGTCCCGCTGCCATTGCGGGGCCATCCACTACCGCTTCTTTAATATATACGCCTTTCGGAATGTCATATTCCTCGGAAATCGCATCTGTAACCGTACTTCCTTTAATACCCAAATAGGGCACGTTGATGCCGTTTGAAAGCAGTTCTATAATGTCCTTCAGTTCAGAAACAGACACCGCTGTCAATGTGTTCTGTTCCTTTTGCATATAAGGGGATTTTAAAAACAGGCCGATGACTTCTCCGTTTGTATTAATGAGCACCCCGTTTCCTTTTGCATTTGCAACGATATTTGTTGTAAATACCGTATAGTTGCGGTCTTCGGTTGTAATTGAGTTTGATACAGAGGTGATATTTCCGGTCAGTATCGAATAATTCGTGCCGAGAGGGCTTCCAAGCGCAACGACAATCTTGCCCTGCCTGAGATTCAATGAATTACCAAGCACAGCCGTTTCTATCTGGTTCATTGTAGTTTTCGCAACCTTTTCCACTGGTACGCTTAAAACAGCAATGCCTGTATTTCCATCATATTTTTTCAGGGATGCGTCAAGCGTATCATTATTGATAAAAGTCACCTGAATGGACTTGACATCCTGAATCACCTGATATTCAGTCAAAATCAGCAGTTCTTTGCTTGTATTCCCTATAATGAGTCCTGACGCCTGTCCTGGCGATTCGTACGGAGAATCAAAAATATCCACACCTTCCTTAATTCCTGTTACTGTAACAATAGACTTATTTACACGGTTGCCGATCTGGTAGAGCTCGTTTTGCAGCACCTGGTAATCATCCAGCGTCATTGCCTTCTTTTCTGTAATGTAAACGGTCTTTTGCTTTTTATCTTCTTTATCCGATTCCTGCTGCGCGGCATCCGTTTCCTGCTTCTCATCCTCTTCCTGAGAATTTTCCGGATTTTGTTCGTCTTCCAATGTGTCTTTCGGAATACCAACCCACTGGTCTTCTTTTGGAGCAAACCAGGGCTCCAGCTTCGGTCTCATCGCACAAAAAACAAGGCATGAAACGAATCCAAACAGAATCGCATACCCAATCGTTGCAATGCCTTTCTGCATAAGCTGTTTTTTATTTACCGGCTTATCTTTGATCTTTTCTTTGATGAAATGCTCTTCGTTTTTATATGGCATGAAAAAACCCCTCTTCCCATTACCCATTCCACTTTTGTTTTTCGATCCCTTATGTTAAGATTATACGAGGATTTGGCATTTATTTCAAGAAAATAAGTAATTTTTCTTGCAAATATTACTTTTCACTTACGAATTTATCATGTAAAATGGATATCAGGAACGGTATGCAAATAACCGGAACGAATGATTTCAAAACACATTGATATTTAAACACACTGCAGGAAGGACCACGATGATGAATAAAAAAGTTCTTTATACTTTAGAATATAACAAAATTACAGAACAGTTGTCCGCGTATGCCTCTTCGGGCTGGGCCAAAGAACACTGCCTGCATCTTAAGCCTATGACAGAGCTTCCTAAGATCGAACAGGCACAAGCTGAGACTGCCGCCGCCCTCTCTCGTATTTACCGAAAAGGAAGCATTTCTTTCAGCGGCATTCATACCATAGGCATGTCGCTAAAGCGTCTGGAAGTCGGCGGTGTTCTTGGCATCGAAGAACTGCTCCATATTGCTTCTTTGCTGGATGCCGCCAAACGTGTAAAAAATTACGGTAGAGCGGACAGAGACAATGTTCCCGAGGATACGCTGGATGGTATGTTTCAGGCTATTGAACCATTAACGCCTCTTTGCGCAGAAATCAGACGCTGCATTATCTCTGAGGATGAGATTGCAGATGATGCAAGCAGCCAGTTAAAATCCATCCGCCGCAGCATCCAGGGTATGAGCGGCAAAATCCATAACCAGATGAACCAAATACTGAATCATTCCACAACAAGAACTTATCTGCAGGATGCTGTTGTCACTATGCGAAATGGCCGGTACTGCCTTCCGGTAAAGGCTGAATATAAAAATCAGATATCCGGCATGATCCATGATCAGTCTTCTTCCGGTTCCACATTGTTTATTGAGCCTGCCAGCATCGTGAACCTGAATAATGAATTAAAGGAACTCTATTTAAAAGAACAGGAAGAGATTGATAAAATCATTGCAGAGCTGAGCAATCAGGTGGCTGTCAGCAGCGAAGTGCTTTTGAGCGACTATAAGCTGCTTACGACTTTGGATTTCATTTTTGCAAAAGCGGAACTGGCGCAGGAACACAATGCCGTCGCACCGGAATTCAACACGCAGGGCCGTATCCACCTCCGCCGTGCAAGGCATCCGCTGCTTCAAAAAAAATCCGTAGTGCCGATAGATATCCGGCTGGGTGATGATTTTCAGCTGCTTGTTGTAACCGGGCCTAATACAGGAGGCAAGACTGTTTCTTTGAAGACGGCCGGCCTTTTAACGCTGATGGGCCAGGCCGGGCTGCACATTCCTGCTGGGGACCGCTCCCAGCTTGCCGTTTTTGAAAATGTCTTTGCGGATATTGGTGACGAGCAGAGCATTGAGCAAAGCTTAAGCACATTTTCATCCCATATGACAAATATCGTAACGATCTTAAAAAAAGTTACGCCGAATTCACTCGTATTGTTTGATGAACTTTGCTCCGGAACCGATCCGACAGAAGGCGCGGCATTAGCCATTTCCATCTTATCCAGTCTGCTGACGCGCGGCGTGCGCGTTATGGCAACGACGCATTATAGTGAGCTGAAAGTATTTGCGCTCTCCACCGAAGGCGTACAAAATGCCTGCTGCGAATTTGACGTAGAAACATTAAGCCCTACGTACCGCCTGCTGATCGGTATTCCCGGCAAAAGCAACGCCTTTGCCATATCAGGCAAGCTGGGGCTTTCAGATGATATTATCGCAGATGCCAAAACACGCATTACCTCCAGCGAACAAAATTTTGAAGATCTGATTGCCGATTTGGAAACAAGCCGCACAACCATCGAAAAAGAACGTTTAGAAATCGAACAATATAAACAGGAGCTTGCAAAGCTGCACGCGCAGGCCGAATCAAAGCAGGAAAAACTGGACAGCCGGCGTGACAAAATTATTCAGGAAGCAAATGAACAGGCTCTGGCTATTTTAAAAGAAGCAAAAGACGCTGCTGATGCCAGTATCCGCAATTTCCAAAAATACGGCACAACCAATCCAACTGCCAGCGATTTGGAAAAAGAACGTGCCGCGCTGCGCAGCAGAATGAATGAAACAGAATCGCGTATTGCGAAAAACCAAAAACAGCCGGCCGTCAACAACAAAGTGCCAAAAAAACTGCGGCTTGGCGACTCTGTCCGTGTACTCAGCATGAACCAGCGCGGCACTGTATCTACGCTGCCAAATGCAAAAGGGGATTTGTTTGTTCAAATGGGAATCCTGCGCACCCAGGTCAATATCAAAGATCTGGTGCTGTTAGAAGAGGAAACAGGCACTGCCTCCAAAAAATCCGCAAAAACAGGCGCGGGAAAAATACGTATGTCAAAAGCGTCCAGCATTTCAGCCGAAGTCATGCTGATTGGCAAAACCGTCGATGAAGCTATTATGGTATTGGATAAATATTTGGATGATGCCTACCTCTCCCATCTGTCAACCGTACGTGTCGTGCATGGAAAAGGAACCGGCGCGCTGCGCAATGCGGTACATCAGCATCTGCGCCGCGTCAAATATGTAGACTCCTTTCACCTTGGCGAATTCGGAGAAGGAGATTCAGGTGTTACTATCGTTACATTTAAATAGCATAGGATGCAGGAGGAGGATATATGGCAGCAAAACAAAAAATATTAATTGTAGACGACGATGTAAATATCGCAGAACTTATTTCTCTCTACCTTACAAAAGAATGCTTTGAAACAAAGATTGTCAATGACGGCGAAGAAGCTCTGACCGCATACCAGCAGTTTCATCCGAATCTGATCCTTTTGGACCTTATGCTGCCTGGCATCGACGGTTATCAGGTCTGCCGTGAGGTCCGGGCCAAGAGCAACGTTCCCATCATTATGCTTTCCGCAAAAGGTGAGATTTTTGACAAAGTGCTTGGCCTGGAGCTGGGCGCCGATGACTATATTATGAAGCCTTTTGATTCCAAAGAAATGGTTGCACGGGTAAAAGCGGTACTGCGCCGCTACCAGCCCGTAAAACCGGCTTCGGAGCAGCCTGCGTTAAAAATAGTGGAATATCCGGGCCTTAATGTGAATCTGTCCAATTACAGTGTCGAATACAATGGAAAACTGCTCGACATGCCGCCAAAAGAACTGGAGCTGCTCTATTTTCTTGCATCCTCGCCAAACCAGGTCTTTACGCGCGAGCAGCTCCTGGACAATATCTGGGGTTATGAATATATCGGCGACACACGTACCGTTGACGTTCATGTAAAACGTCTTCGTGAAAAAATAAAAGATACCGAACAATGGGGTATCGCTACCGTCTGGGGCATCGGATATAAATTTGTTTTAAAATAACCGGTGCAGCCCAAAAAGGAGTCCTATGAAGCAGACACTCTACTTAAAATTTTTATTAGGCTATCTGATCTTCGGCATTCTTGGATTCATCCTTGTATCTACTGTAACTAATTACGGAATACGAAACCGGATCGAAACATCAGAAGCACGTACTCTGTATACGGAATGTACCGAAATTGCCTCCCATTATGCTGAGAACTATTACAATGGAAGCATGGAATTAGCAGAACTGCACAGCCATTTGGAAACACTCAGCCATTATTTGAACACCAAAATCAAAGTGATCGACCCTTCCGGACGGATTATTATTGACTCTGCAAATGCGGCGGCATATGACAGTGATACTTTCATCGCCGGATTCAACATCAATGATTTTGGCAGCAAATACTATATGAACAATCGTTTTTATAACACGTTTTCAGAAAATCATCTAACCGTATTTGCCCCGATCACAACCACTTACAGAGTCCGCGGTTATGTACTGATACATAAGCCTGTGCAGGATATCTATGCCTACAGCTATGAATTGCTGAACGTTGTCTATCTTACGCTGCTGTTTATCTTTTTGCTGGCTTTTGTGATTCTGTTTTCCTTTTCACTGCTAATTTACCGGCCGATCAGAAAAATCACTTCTGTTGCGGACGCTTATATTGACGGTGATTTTTCACAGAAGATGAATATACACACGCATGACGAGCTGGGACACCTTGCTGACATATTTGATTATATGGCCAATGAACTGAATACACTTGAAGACGACCAGCGTAAATTTGTATCCAATGTTTCTCATGATTTTCGATCGCCGCTGACTTCTATCAAAGGATACATTGAAGCTATTTTGGACGGAACGATCCCCTATGAGATGCAGGACAAGTATCTGAACATTATTTTATTTGAAACAGAACGGCTCAACAAACTGACGAGCAGCCTTCTGGAGCTGAACAAATTCGGCTCACACGGCAAAACAATTCTGTATATAAAAAGCTTTGACATTAATTACATTATTCGTATGACGGCTCTGGCCTTTGAGGGCATCTGCAGCGAAAAGCATATTTCTATTGAACTGATTTTATCCGGTCAGAATTTGTTTGTAACTGCAGATATGGCAAAAATCCAGCAGGTTATCTATAACCTGACTGACAACGCCATAAAGTTCAGCCATCCGGATTCTTCGATTACGATCGAAACGACGGAGAAAAACGACAAAGTATTTGTCTCTGTGAAAGATGCGGGCATCGGCATTCCAAACGACAGTCTGAAAAAAATCTGGGAACGCTTTTATAAGACAGATGTTTCCCGCGGCAAAGATAAACGCGGAACAGGACTGGGCCTTTCGATTGTAAAAGAAATTATACAGGCCCATGACGAAAATATTAATGTAATCAGTACCGAAGGCGTCGGAACAGAATTTATTTTCACTTTATCACTCTCCAAAGAGCAATAAAACTGCCTGGATACAGACATTTCACATCTGTATCCAGGCAGCCTGTTTTTACCGATGATATTTCAATCACAAAACTACACTAATTCAATAATCACCTGCATAGCGCCATCACCTTTACGCTGGCCGAGTTTGATAATTCTTGTATATCCGCCGTTCCGTCCAGCATATTTTGGTGCAACTTCATCGAACATTTTAGCAATCAAATCTACTTCCTTTTTGTCTTTCCGTTTATTGGAAGGAACTGTTTTGCCGTCTTTTCTTGTCGTTTCGGAGCTTGTTACAGGATAGAGCACTTTCATCATTTCTCTTCTTGCATGAAGACGAGACGGTTTGTCTTTTTTGATTGTTTTATCAACTTCATCATAAACAGTCTTTTTCTTGCCGTCTACCACTTCTTTTACTCTTTTGCCTTCCGCATCCTTGCGTGCGACTTTTGCTTTTACTGTTACTTCTTCAAAATTATCTTTTTCACGAACTGCCATCGCAATCAGCTTTTCTGCAATTTTACGAATTTCTTTTGCTCTGGCCTCAGTCGTTACAATTTTGCCATGATACAGCAGCTGTGTTACCTGATTACGCAGTAATGCTTTTCTCTGGGCAGAAGATTTGCCCAACTTTCTATACATTGCCATTTTTATTTCCTCCAAATTGTGGTACATTCGGCAGCACACTTTGGTATTACCTGCCGGATGCTGATATTTTATATTCTCAATTCGCCACCAGAAAAGACCGGTCTGCACACTTACGGTCTTACCATCCCAGCCTGGAGCTTTTTATTCATCTCCTGGATTCAGCTGGAGTCCTAACTCCTTCAGCTTCGCTAATACCTCTTCTAAAGACTTACGTCCAAGGTTACGAACCTTCATCATGTCATCCGGCGTACGGTTTGTCAGTTCTTCTACTGTATTGATTCCCGCCCGCTTTAAGCAGTTATACGAACGCACAGACAATTCCAGTTCATCAATGTTCATTTCGAGGACTTTTTCCTTCGCGTTGTCTTCCTTTTCCACCATGACCTCTGCAGTCTTTGCATTTTCAGACAGGTCGATAAAGAGATTCAAATGTTCACTTAATACCTTAGCTGCAAGGCTTACTGCCTCATCCGGTTCCAATGTTCCATTTGTAAATACTTCCAGCGTCAGCTTGTCGTAATCGGTAATCTGACCGACACGAGTATTCTGTACGGTCAGATTTACACGCTCTACTGGTGTATAAATGGAGTCCACGGCAATCACGCCGATCGGGAGCTCCGGATTTTTATTTTTATCTGCGCTGATGTAGCCGCGGCCTTTTGTAATCGTAAGCTCCATATACAGCTTGGAATCTGCCCCGCCATTTAAATGGGCAATTTCCAGCTCCGGATTTAAGATTGAGATATCAGAATCCACCTGAATATCCGCGGCTGTAACTACACCCTCACCTTCAAATTCGATGTAAGCAACTTTAGACTCGTTTGTACTGCTGGTATTTTTCAATGCCAGATTCTTAATGTTCATAATGATCTCAGATACATCTTCCTTTACGCCCGGAATAGAACTGAATTCATGCAAAACACCATCGATCTTCACCTGACTTACGGCTACTCCCGGAAGGGATGACAGCATAATCCGCCTAAGAGAATTACCGAGCGTTGTACCATAGCCCCTTTCCAAAGGTTCCACTACGAAACGGCCGTACTTTTTGTCTTCGGAAATTTCTGCAATTTCAATATTGGGTCTTTCAAAATCGAACACTACCAAGTCCCTCCTTTTCGGATCAAGTGTGCATTACATCAATTATTTCGAATATAACTCGACGATGAGCATTTCGTCAACCGGCACATCAATCATTTCACGGGACGGCAGTTCTTTTACTGTTCCCTGCAGTGTTTCATGATTTACATCAATCCACTCAGGTACGAGTCTTCCGGCTGTCACCTCTACGATATCCTTCATTCTCTGAATGCTCTTCTTGCTTTCTTTAATTTCTACCACATCACCGGCTTTCACACGGTAAGACGGAATATTTACCTGTTTTCCGTTTACTAATACAAACTTATGTCCGACAATCTGTCTTGCTTCCCTGCGGGTTCTGGCATAACCCATGCGGAACACAACATTGTCCAGTCTGGATTCCAGAATTGTCATCAGGTTTGTACCTGTCATGCCTTTCATCTTGTCTGCCTTTTCATAATAATTATGGAAAGGTTTCTCCAATACGCCGTATATAAACTTTGCTTTCTGTTTTTCACGCAGCTGCAGAGCATATTCAGACATCTTTCTGTTTGTTCTCTGCAGTGTTCTTCTGGATTTTTTATCATAACCTAAATAACTTGGCTCCAGACCAAGCGATCTACATCTTTTCAGTACAGGTACTCTATTTACTGCCATCTTCGTCTATCCCT
>CAOKJJ010000162.1 GCA_948468465.1 uncultured Eubacterium sp.
TCAAATTCTTTTTGAATCTTTCAAGGTTATTTCACTGTTCAGTTATCAAGGTTCTTTTAACACTGACTTACTTTGCAGTGTATCTGATTCCAATGTATTTGCTTCGCTACATCAGCAGCTTTTGCATTATATCATTGTTTTTATTTCTTGTCAAGTACTTTTTTAAATTTCTTTCTTTATTTGTTTCTTGACTTTTTATTTTTGATTTGATGTGCTGTATTTCTATCAAATCATTTTTTGTCGCTTTTTGCGACAGCCAGATTATAATAGCATACTCAGTGTTATTTGTCAACAACTTTTTTTACTTTATTTTCCAGCGAACGGAGAAGGAGGGATTTGAACCCTCGCGCCGGTCACCCGACCTATACCCTTAGCAGGGGCACCTCTTCGGCCACTTGAGTACTTCTCCAAAGTTAATGTCTTTTATTTTATAAACTATTCCTGCGTCACAACGCAAAAATGATTTTACATGCATTTTACTAATTTGTCAATATGTTTTTTCAAATTTTTTCATTTTTTTCTAAAATTATCTACAGCTATATCATATAGATTATTACCATACGCATCAATCACAACAATCATAGGAAATTTTTCAATTTCTAATTTTCGAATTGCCTCAGTGCCTAAATCCTCATAACAAATAATTTCAGATTTTTTAATACATTTGGATATGATTGCTCCTGCTCCTCCTATAGCTGCAAAATACACTGCATGATTTCTCACAACAGCTTCTATTACTTCTTTTGAGCGTTTTCCTTTTCCTATCATTCCTTTTAGTCCAAGGTCCAGAAGTCCTGGTGCGTATTTATCCATTCTGCCTGCAGTTGTAGGACCTGCGGAACCAATTACCTGACCTTTACGTGCAGGTGAAGGTCCCATATAATAAATAACTGCGTCCTTTAAATCAAATGGCAGGTCTTCCCCTTGATCCAATGCTTCGGCCATTCTTTTATGAGCCGCGTCTCGTGCAGTATAGATCACTCCAGACAAATAAATATAGTCTCCTGCCTTCAAATTGTTCGTAATACTTTCTGTAATTGGTGTTTGAATATATTTGTCCATTATTATGCTCTCTTTATATTTTTTTATTCTCTCAATATTTAAAAATCTTTAAAAAATGCTTATAAAATTCTCTTCACGTGTCTTGCAACATGGCAGCATATATTTACTGCTACCGGCAGTCCGGCTATATGTGTTGGATAAACCTCAATATTAACGCCTAACGCGGTAGTTGTACCACCTAATCCTCCTGGCCCGATTCCCATTTCATTGATCTTTTCCAACATTTCGATTTCAAGTTCTTTTATATAGGGCAAATCAGAATGTTGATCAACCTCACGGGTCAGAGCATGCTTTGCCATAAGAGCACATTTTTCAAAATCTCCGCCGATGCCAACACCGACTACCATTGGCGGACATGCATTAGGCCCTGCTTCTCTTACTGTACTTAATATTGCTTCTTTTACACCTGAAAGTCCATCTGCTGGCTTCAGCATATAAATTTTGCTCATATTTTCACTTCCAAAACCCTTTGGCGCTAATGTGACAGCAAGCTGATCCCCTGGCACAATTCGATAATGAATGATGCCAGGAGTATTATCTTTTGTATTTTCGCGGAAAACAGGATCTTTCACTACAGATTTTCTCAAATACCCTTCAGTATATCCTCTGCGTATTCCCTCGTTGACTGCGTCTTCTATCAGCATTCCTTCTATGTGCAGTTCCTGTCCAATATCCAGAAACACAACCGCCATGCCGGTATCCTGACAAATTGGTATCTGATCCTTTGCCGCGATATCCATATTTTCTTCCAGCTGTTCTAAAATCTGACAGCCTAACGGTGACTTTTCTGTCTTTTTTGCCTGTACAATGGCGTTTGTAATATCTTTTGACAGATATAGATTCGCTTCTATACACATCTCACAAATTTCCCTGATAATTTCATCTGTATGAATTGTTCTCATATCTGTCTCCTTTAACTCTTTTATTAATGATTTCATTTATTATGATTTGTCATCATTTGTGTTTTCATTTATATCTTCATTTGTGTTTTCATCTATATCTTCATTTGTTTCTTTATTTGTATCTTCCTGCGCACGTTTCAAAAGCTCGTTAATCTGGGAAGGATTTTGTTTTACATGCATGTCTGATTGTGAAAACTCATCTTCTGCATCTTCATACTGCTCTTCTTCAGTGTCTTTTGTATCTGCTTCACGTACTTTTGTAAGACTTGCTACTTTAACATCCGGCTCCAGGTTCATCAGCTTCACGCCGGAAGTAACTCTTGATAAAACGGAAATTCCTGCAACTGGCATACGGATAATAATTCCTTCAGTTGTGATCATCATAATTTCATTGTCTTTGTTGACAGCTTTTACACCAATGATATTGCCCGTTTTTTCCGTAATCTTATAGCATTTTACACCTTTGCCTCCGCGATTTTGTACGGTAAACTCATCCATCAGCGTACACTTGCCCATACCTCTTTCGGATACTGCCAATAGCATATCACCTTGCGTATCCAGCTGCATAGCAACTACTTCATCACTTTCAGCCAGATTCATGCCAATGACACCAATGGAGGTTCTTCCAGTTCCACGAACATCTTTTTCATTAAATCGAATGCATTGCCCATATTTTGTCACAAGAATAATGTCTTTTTCATTATCTGTCAGCTTCACTTCAATCAGTTCATCATCTTCACGCAGGCTGATTGCTGCCAAACCAGTTTTCCGAATATTCGCATATTCCAGAATAGGAGTCTTTTTTACAATCCCTTTCTTTGTAGCCATGAACAGATATTCGCCCTCTTTATAGTTACGGATTGGTATCAGGGCAGTAATCTTTTCTCCGGGCTGCAACTGAAGGATATTGATGATTGCGGTTCCTCTGGAAGTCCTTCCTGCCTCTGGAATCTCATACCCTTTCATACGATAAACACGTCCGGTATTTGTAAAAAACATTAAAAAATGATGTGAAGTCGTCATTAACAGCTCTTCTATGTAATCGTCATCGATCGTTTCCATGCCTTTAATCCCACGTCCACCACGATGCTGGCTGCGGAAATTATCCATGCTCATACGCTTGATATATCCAAGCTTTGTCATAGTAATAATCGTATTTGTAACAGGAATCATGTCGGCCATGGAAATATCCATTTCATCATAGCTGATGGTAGTTCTTCTTTCATCACTGTATTTTTCAGAAATTTTCAATATTTCTTCACGAATGACACCTAATAATTTTTTTTCATCAGAAAGAATTGCTTTGTAATACGCAATGCTTTCTGCTAATTCTTTATATTCCCCTTCAATCTTTTCCCGTTCCAGACCGGTTAACGCACGCAGACGCATATCTACAATCGCCTGGGCCTGTACATCCGTAAGGCCAAACCGCTCCATCAATCGTTCTTTTGCCTGTGCTGTCATTCTGCTGCCGCGGATAATAGAGATGACCTCATCAATATGGTCTAAAGCAACCAATAAGCCTTCCAAAATATGTGAACGCTCTTCAGCCTTATTCAGGTCATATTTCGTTCTTCTTGTAACAACATCCTTTTGATGCAGCAGATAGTAGTGGAGCATTTGCTGAAGATTCAGTATTTTCGGCTGATCATTTACAAGTGCAAGCATAATGACGCCAAACGTATCCTGAAGCTGCGTATGCTTGTACAGCTGATTTAAAATCATATTAGGACTCACATCTTTGCGCAGCTCTATACAGATGCGCATCCCCTGCCGGTCAGACTCGTCACGCAATGCGGTAATGCCGTCTACTTTTTTATCACGTACCAGATCCGCTATTTTCTCAATGAGCCTTGCTTTATTTACCATATATGGCAATTCCGTTACAATAATACGATTTTTGCCATTATTCATTGGCTCTATATTAGAAATCGCACGTACTCTGATCTTGCCTTTCCCGGTACGGTATGCTTCATTGATGCCTGCTGTTCCAAGAATGCTGCCTCCTGTCGGAAAATCCGGCCCCTTCACAATAGCAAGCAGTTCATCCATCTCTGTCTCACGATCATTCTCAACTTCATTATCTATGATTTTTACAACAGCATCAATGACTTCACGTAAATTATGCGGCGGTATATTTGTAGCCATACCTACGGCTATTCCCGTTGTTCCGTTTACTAACAGGTTCGGAAATCTTGCTGGAAGTACCGCTGGTTCTTTCTCTGTCTCATCAAAGTTCGGTCTGAAGTCAACAGTATCTTTGTTAATATCCGCAAGCATCTCCATAGATATTTTGCTGAGCCTTGCTTCTGTGTATCGCATGGCAGCAGCGCCGTCACCGTCTACAGAACCAAAATTACCATGTCCATCAACTAATGGATACCTGGTCGACCATTCCTGTGCCATGTTTACCAATGCACCGTAAATCGAACTGTCACCATGCGGGTGATATTTACCCATCGTATCACCGACAATACGCGCACATTTACGATGCGGTTTGTCTGGTCCGTTATTCAATTCAATCATAGAAAACAATACTCTGCGCTGTACAGGCTTTAAGCCATCCCTGACATCCGGCAGAGCTCTGGAAGCAATGACGCTCATCGCATAATCAATATACGACGACTCCATCGTTTCTTTCAGATCTACATCATGGATTTGATCAAAAATCTTATCATCCATTTAATTTACCCCCTAAATATCCAAATTCTGAACCTTTGGTGCGTTCTCCTCAATAAATTCCCGTCTAGGCTCTACTTTGTCGCCCATTAAGGTAGTAAATGTCAGGTCAATTGCTGAAGAATTCTCATCATCTATCATAACCCTCTTTAAAACACGTTTTTCCGGATCCATTGTCGTCTCCCACAACTGGTCAGAATCCATCTCCCCAAGTCCTTTATATCGCTGAATCTTATTATTGCCATCCCGTCCAATCTGCTGAAGTATTTTTTCCAGTTCTTTATCATCGTAAGCATACCATACATTTTTATTTTTCTCAATCTTAAACAATGGCGGTGTTGCAAGATAAATATGTCCCTGGCGGATCAGCTCCGGCATAAAACGATACAAAAAAGTCAGCATTAACGTACTAATATGCGCTCCATCTACATCGGCATCCGTCATAATGATAATTTTATGATATCTGAGCCTGCTGATATCAAAATCATCCTGTATACCTGTACCAAACGCTGTAATCATCGCTTTAATTTCGGCGTTTCCATAAATCTTATCTAAACGTGCTTTTTCCACGTTTAATATTTTTCCACGCAGCGGAAGGATTGCCTGTGTCGCACGGTTTCTTGCCGTTTTAGCAGAACCGCCGGCGGAATCTCCTTCCACAATAAATATTTCGCAATTTTTCGGATCTCTGTCCGAACAGTCTGCCAGCTTTCCCGGAAGTGACGTACTTTCCAGTGCTGTCTTTCTTCTTGTCAGATCTCTTGCTTTTCTGGCTGCGTCTCTGGCTCTTTGCGCTAACAGCGATTTTTCACAGATTGCCTTTGCTATCTGCGGATTTTGTTCCAGGTAATAAGTCAGCTGTTCGCTGACAACAGAATCAACGGCGCCTCTTGCCTCACTGTTGCCAAGTTTTTGCTTTGTCTGTCCCTCGAACTGCGGCTCTTCGATTTTAACGCTTATAATCGCAGTCATTCCCTCACGGATATCCTCTCCGGATAACGGGGGATCACTATCCTTTAGTATCTTATTTGCACGCGCATAAGCATTAAATGTCTTTGTAAGAGCATTTCGAAAGCCAGCCAGATGTGTACCGCCTTCCGGTGTAATAATATTATTAACAAAACTATAAGTCGCATCATTATAAGAGTCATTATGCTGAAGAGCAACTTCGACCATAACATGGTCTTTCTGCCCTTCACAATAAATCACATCCGGATACAGCGCCTCCTGGCTGCGATTTAAATACGTCACAAACTCTTTAATGCCTCCTGCATAATGAAACTCATGCATACGTACCGGATCGTCTCTTTTATCTTTTAAAACAATCCGAAGCCCTTTTGTCAAAAAAGCAGTTTCCCGCAGACGCTGTTTTAATATATCGTAATCGTAAACTGTCTCTTCAAATATCGTATTATCCGGTAAAAATGTCACTTTTGTTCCGGTTTTTTCCGGATCACAGGTACCTGTCTCTTTTAGCGGATACATCGTGACTCCACGCTCATAACGCTGCTTATATACTTTCCCGTCACGGCATATCTCCACTTCCAGCCAATTTGACAGTGCATTAACGACTGAAGCGCCAACTCCATGTAAGCCTCCGGATACTTTATATCCGCCGCCGCCGAATTTTCCTCCCGCATGAAGTACTGTAAATACAACCTCTACAGCAGGAAGTCCGGCTTTATGATTAATTCCGGTAGGAATTCCCCGGCCATCATCAATCACTGTTATAGAATTATCCGGATTGATCTTCACCTCAATATTCTTACAGTATCCTGCAAGCGCTTCATCTACAGAATTATCTACAATCTCATATACCAGATGATGAAGCCCTCTTGATGATGTACTTCCAATATACATTCCAGGCCTTTTGCGCACTGCTTCCAGCCCTTCCAGTATTTGGATCTGATCAGCTCCATAATTATTTTCGATAGCCATAAGTCATCCTCCTGATTGTTCTGCATCGGTTATTTTAGTTCCACTCGTCCGCTTCGCACTTCAAATACACGATCAATACGAAAACGGTTTTTAACAAATTCATCCAGTCCGGTACAGGTAATAATTGTCTGAATATCATGAATGCTTGCAAGCAAATAGTTCTGCCTGCTGCTGTCAAGCTCAGAAAGTACATCATCCAATAATAATACCGGCGTATCGTGAATTAATTTTTTAACCATTTGGATTTCAGACATCTTCAGTGATAACGCTGATGTCCTCTGCTGTCCCTGAGAACCAAATTTACGGATATCCGCGTTTCCAATCTGGAACAGCAGATCATCCCGGTGCGGACCAACTGAAGTCTGACAATATTTCCTGTCTTTTTCGCGCGCTGACGCAAGTGCGGACTCCAATTGATCTGCATCCGTGTCTGGTTCATAAGTAAGTATCAGTTCTTCCCGGTTTCCGGAAATATTTTTATGAATATTGTATACAATCTCTCCCAGTTCTTTAACAAACGCATCTCTGCGGCGTATAATACGCTGCCCATAATCAACAAGCTGCATATCCCACACAGAAAGCGTATCTGCCAGTTCCTTTCTGAAAATCAGATCCTTTAACAGTTTATTTCGCTGATTGAGAACTTTATTATAATTTGTCAGATCAGACAGATAAATTTTATCCAACTGACACAATTCCAGATCTAAAAAGCGTCTTCGCTGCGAAGGACCATTTTTAATAATATTCAAATCCTCCGGTGAAAAAAAAACAAGGTTTAAAATACCAAATAAAGAACTGGCTTTTTTAATGGGAATGCGGTTCACCGCAATTCCTTTTGCTCTGTTTTTCTTCAGGTGAACATCTATCTGAAAATCCTGCTCGTTTTTTTCTACAAACGTACGAATATGTGATTCATCCTGCTCAAATTGAATCATGTCCTTATCTTTGCTGCCTTTGTGGGATTTTGTCGTACCGCTGACATAAACGGCTTCCAGTATGTTGGTCTTTCCCTGCGCATTGTCTCCAAACAAAATATTCGTTCCTTCTGTAAATTCCATTGACAAATTTTCATAATTACGAAAATGATTCAATTCCAAAGATTTGATCAGCATTGTTCGATTGTTATTGTCTCACCGTTATAAGAAACAACATCTCCATGATATAATTTTTTTCCTCGCTGCAATTCAACTTCACCATTCACAGTTACTTGTCCATCTTTAATTACTATTTTTGCCTCGACTCCGGAACTGACCATCCCAGAAAGCTTCATTGCCTGGCCTAACTTGATATACTCGTCTTTTATTTTAATCATACTCATAAATGTCCTTAATTTCAATCATTAAATATCTTCAGAGTTAAAAATTAACCGGAAGAATTAAATAGATATAATTCTCATTTTCATCTTTGATAAAACAAGGTGCTTTTGGATTTACCATATACAGCATAATTTCTTCGTCCTCAATGACTCGCAGCGCATCTATAAAAAATTTTGGATTAAATCCGATCAGCATGTCTTTCCCTTCTTTGTCAATCTCTATATCTTCATTCATAGAACCGACGTAAGATGTGATTTTTAATTCCATATAATCATCTTTAATATCCATAATGATCGGTTTTTTATCATCTTCCTTTACAAGAAGCGTCGCACGGTCAATACTGCCCAGTAATTCCCGTTTATTGATTTTTATTTTGGTTTCATAGGCTGAAGACAGCATTTGGTCTATTCTGAAATATTCTCCATCCAATAGCCGTGATAAAACTGTTGTATTTTCAAATTCAAATAAAATATGGTTATCCGTTATAAAAATATTAACATATTCTTCGGCGGACCCCGGAAGTATTTTACTGATTTCCTGCAAAGTTTTTCCTGGTACAATTACCTTTTTATCAACATAGCATTTTTTCAGCTCTATATTTCGAATGGAAATTCGATGTCCGTCCAAAGAAACAACCTTCAGTTTGTCTTCTTTAATTTCAAACAATTCTCCTGTCATTAATTTATTTGTATCATTATCCGCAATAGAAAAAATTGTCTGCCGTATTACTTCTTTTAGAGTAAATTGTGTAACAGAAAGAGGTTCATTTTTTTCAATTTCAGGTAAATAAGCAAAATCATCTCCTAATTTGCCAATAATATTGAATTTTGACTTTTCACATGTGATTGTTGTCTTTAGTTTTTCATCTGATATAATGGAAATATCATTATCCGGCAGTTTGCGTACAATTTCTGAAAATATTTTAGCATCTAAAGCTATGATGCCTGGTTCTTCAATTATACCATCAATGATTGTTTCTATTCCTAATTCTATATCATTTGCAATTAGTTTAATTTGTCCTTTAGATGCATCAATAAGAATGCATTCTAAAATCGGCATTGTTGTTTTGGAAGGAACCGCTTTTATTACGATGTTGACACCGTAAAGCAGGTTCGTTTTTGAACAAATCAGCTTCATGTGCATAACTCCTTTTATAATGAATTTTATAAAATAATATATATTATACTTCGTAATAGTAATAATAGGGGCAGTGTAAAAGTGTAAAAGTACCTGAAGTCCTTATCATTACAGATAAAATTTATTTTAAAACTACGTGAACAACTTCATGTAAGCTGCTTGACAAGATGTTAATAACTTAAAAAAAGCAAAAAAACGGATGCTCTGAAGTCTGTAAATTTTATAGTTATCCAGTGTAATAAACAAAAAATATGATAGTTATCCACAGTTATCCACATTTTTTTGTGGATAACTGTGGATAAATCAGGTATCTTTAATTAGGATTGATCTTTTTTCGAATGGTTTCTATTAATTTTTGAGTAGATTCATTTGACTGGTATTCTGCTTCTATTTTTTCTATTCCATGAATAATCGTTGAATGGTCACGTCCGCCTAATATTTCTCCAATTCCTGCCAGAGAAGCGCCTGTCATGTTTTTACACAAATACATAGCAATCTGTCTGGGCCTTACGATATCGCTGCTGCGGGATTTAGATATTAACTGTTGTGGTGTTTTTTGAAAATGTTCTGCTACAATTTCAATAATCAGCTGCGGGGTAACTTCTCTATGTAAGTCAGGATTTATAATGCTTTCCAGCTGTTCTTTTGCGGTGTCAATCGTGATTTCAACATTTGTTAATCGTGAAAAAGCCATCAGACGATTTAACGCACCTTCCAGTTCACGGATATTTGATTTGATATTAGTAGCAATGTATTTAATAATTTCATCATCAAATTTAATATTATCCATTTCTTCTTTTCGTCGCAGGATAGCCATACGTGTTTCATAATCAGGGGAACCAATATCCGCCATGCATCCCCATTGGAAACGGGAACGGAACCGTTCTTCCAGCGTAGTCATTTCTTTTGGAGGTTTATCACTGGAAACGACGATTTGCTTCCCTGCGTTATAAAGTACATTAAACGTATTAAAAAATTCTTCCTGTGTTCGGTCTTTTCCTATTATAAATTGAATATCATCTATTAACAGTACATCAACATTGCGATATTTATCGCGTATCGCGTTAATCTGCGAATTACTGCCGTTACGGATGGCATCAATGACTTCATTGGTAAATACCTCTGAAGGCACATATTGTATTTTTAGTTTCGGATGGTTTGCAAGTATATGGTGCGCAATCGAATGCATCAAATGTGTCTTGCCCAGTCCTACGCCTCCCCATAAAAAAAGTGGGTTGTATTGTTTTGCAGGATTTTCAGCTTCTTCTGCAACTACCAGAGAAATTGTATGCGCAAGCTTATTGTTGCTTCCTACTACAAATGTATCAAATGTGTAGTTAGGATTCAGATCGTGGTTTTTAGAAGCGTTATCTTCCTGCATCGCAGATGATTTTGCTGGTTTCATTTTCTTAGCGTCTTCAGGAAGAATAAATTCAATCTCATAGTCAACACCTGTAACTTCTGCAATTACAACCTGTAAAGGAGTCCGATATTTTTTTGTAATATAGTTCAGAGCAATTTGCTCTGGCGGAGCGAGAATATAGATTTTATTCCCATTTATCTGAAAAATTTCCAAAGGTTTTATCCAGGAATCAAAGACCACATTGGAAAGTTCGTATTCTTCTTTTACTGTTAATAGTATTTCTTGCCATTTTTCCTCAACAATCATATCATTTCTCCGTTATATTTTTACATTCTAAAAAAAGCAGATAAAAGCCACACTTTATATGATAAACCAAAATTACAAATTTAGCAATTAAATCTTCAGAGAAAAAGTGAGTCTGAAGTGGATAATATGTCTAAAATAAAATAGAAGCGTTTCGAAATATTGTGTAAAAAACGTGTTATTCACATAGATAAAGGCGCGTTTTTGGGGCATTTTAATAAGTTATCCACAAAAATAAAAACGTTAGAATCCCTTTAAAATCAACAATTTTAGTGAAAATTGAAAAAAATATGTGGATAAGTATGTGTATAAGTTTTTGTTGATAACCAAATTGTGGATAACTTTTTTGTGTTTTAATGTGGACGTGAATTTTCTTACAATATTACCATAAAATTCATTAAAAATTTATAAAAACAGAATGTTTTTCTTGACTTGCGTTTCTTTTTTGATATAATTGTAATGGTATTTTTTCTACAACAAGCATTTGCATAGAGGAGGTGCATGTAATATGAAGATGACATTTCAGCCAAATAAAAGACATAGATCTAAAGTTCATGGCTTTCGGAAAAGAATGAGTACAGCAGGCGGAAGAAAAGTATTGGCTGCGAGAAGATTAAAAGGAAGAAAGAAGTTATCAGCATAGGCCACATCTTTTG
>CAOKJJ010000163.1 GCA_948468465.1 uncultured Eubacterium sp.
GTGGCTGACGTGGAGATTGTCGAAACAGCACCCCATAATTACAGCCATAAAGGCATCTATGCAGGCGTTGGCGCACATTTATTTGCCATAGCCTGTCAGGTAAGCCTTGATGCGGGGTGTGATGGTGTAGTGGCTTTTACATCTAAAAGTGATTTGGTGGAATACTATATGGAGAAACTAAATGCAGTGGAAATCATGCCAAGAAGAATGGTTATTTTTGAAAATGCTGCGCAAATACTGTTAGACAAATATATGGGAAAGTAGGTGGTGGCTATGTTGGCAATGGAACGAAAACCAGAAGGTTTTACACATGATATTTCTTATTATGCAAAAGACAGCAGGCTGACAGGAGAACCGGACGGTAAGCGGTATCAATGGAGGGCGATGATAGAAAGATTCAAGCAGTTGGGCAGGCCGCTTACAGATGCGGAAGCAGAGGAATTCAGGGTAAAATAATTAAAAGCATCTATCAGGAAAGCAGGGATTCGAGAGAGTTCCTGTTTTTAATAATCTCTTTTGTAGTTATCTGAACATTACGCAGGGAATTAATAAAAGACAGCCACTGACAAACCGCCAGCAGCTGCCTGCATAATTTAAAGGTACTCTTCTCTGTTGCAAATCTTTAAATTCTCTAGCACCATCTTAATATCCGCAGCGTTTCCTTTCTCGCAGATCAATGTCGCATCCTCCGTATCCACAATGATCAGGTCCTGGACACCGACTGCTGCGATCAATTTTTTACCGCCCTGGATAATATTATTTTTACTGTGAATCGTAATAATATTGCCGGTTACTACATTGCCGCTTTCATTTGATTTCTGAATCCTTTCCACGGCCAGCCAGGAGCCCACGTCGTCCCAGCCAAATACACCTGGCAGAATATAAATGTTTTCTGCTTTTTCCATAATACCGTAATCAATCGAAACGGACTCAAAATCCGGGAATACTTTTTCCAAAGTCATTTCCTGCTTTTCCGTTCCAATTGTTTCCCGGATTTTTTCGAGTCCGGCATACATATCCGGCAGCAGCTTCTGGAAGTTTTCCAAAATAGCAGAAACTTTCCAGATAAACATGCCGCTGTTCCATAAATATTCTTCTGTCTCCAAATATTCCTTGGCTGTTTCCAGATCAGGTTTTTCTACAAACCGGTCAACCGCATAGCCGTTGCTTTCTGTCTCTTCCGGGCGGAATTTGATATAGCCGTATCCTGTCTCCGGATAATCCGGTGTGATGCCGATGGTTACAAGATTACTTCCTTTTTCTGCAATACCGCAGGCGTCGCTTAACGCATGGATATACATTTTATGATATTTGATCAGATGGTCGGACGGCAGTACCATCATCAGCGCATCCCCGTATTTTTCCGCCATATGCACAGCTGCCATTCCAATACACGGAGCAGTATTTCTGCCTACCGGCTCACACAATATGTTTTCCGGCGGCAGTTCGGGCAGCTGTTCCAAAACGAGCTCTTTATATGCCCGGTTGGTAGAGATAAAAATATCTTCCATTTTGACTAAAGGAAGAATTCTTTCCACTGTCAGCTGAATCATGGTCCTTCCGTCACCTGTTAATGATAAAAACTGTTTTGGCAGGCTCTTGCGGCTCTTTGGCCAAAAGCGCTCTCCGCGTCCTCCCGCCATAATTAGTGCGGTCTTTTTCATAATTAAAACAACCCCTCTTTTTATAATGATTTTTCGCAGTAATGTTTACTATAAGCATTATTTTGAGTGCTAAATACCCTGTAACAACTATATATCCTATCACAAAAAAGGCTGCCGAACAAGCCTAAATAAATGTTCTGCGCAGGCCTTTCGGATAATGATTTTTTAAAATCCCGTTCGAAGCTTTGCCCCACCCAAGGGAACACCCATGAACGGTCACTAACGTCCATCCTTTTTGCGCACCGCAGCAGACCGCTTCTCCCTGTAAATACCGCTGCGGCTCTTCCAGTTCCAGCAGCTGCTTTACTTCATTTGGATGCAGCGCCATCGCAAGCGCATGTGACGGTTCAAACCGGTTTTTCTTGCAGCATCCAAGCTGTAATCCGGCGCGCTCTGTTTTCAGGCCGTCCAAATCTGTAATTTCAGACGGCAGCAAATAAAACTGATCACCAAAGGCGGCCAGCTGTCCTTTTTCGATCTGTGCAAACAGCCAGTCCTGCGTTTTTACAGATAATGTATCGGCACAAAACTGTGCAAACTGCTCACAAAATATCTTGTCCTGCTTTTGCCTGTCATTTGCGGATGCGCGCCTTCCTGCCCGTCTGTTTGACGCTGCTTTTTTATTTGTATCTGCCTGTTTTTGACATACGTTCCGAAACAAAGCCGCATAATGTCCTTCCGCCCGCTGCAGATGCGGCCAGAGCTGCTCACATTTTTCCAGTTCAAACTGCGGATGCCGCTGCACAAACCATGCCGCATTCTGCTCGTTTTCCTGCGGCGCAAACGTACAGGTGGAATATACTAAAATCCCGCCAGGCTTTAACATCATGGCTGCCTGTTCCAGAATATCCCGCTGTCTGGCCACACAGACTTCTACCTGCTCTAAACTCCATTCCGCGCGGGACTGTATGTCTTTTCGAAACATGCCTTCCCCGGAACAGGGTGCATCTACCGCAATCTTGTCAAAAAAAAGCGGAAAACGCTCAGCCAGGCGCTTCGGTGTTTCATTACATACTACGACGTTGCAGATGCCCATCCTCTCTATATTACGGGACAGTTTTTTTGCTCTCTGAGAAATTACCTCATTGGAAACAAGCAGGCCTTCCCCGCGCATGCGCCCGGCAATCTGCGTGCTCTTTCCGCCCGGAGCCGCGCACAAATCCAATATTTTTTCTCCAGGCTTCGGATCCAGCAGCTGTACGGTGATCATTGCACTTGGCTCCTGTATATAATAGGCGCCGGCTTCGTGCAGCGGCAATTTTCCCGGATGTGCATCCGCAGGATAATAAAATCCTTCTTCGGCCCAGGGTACTTCTTCAAGCGCAATCTGCTCTTGCAAAAGCAGGGACTGCAGCCGTTCTTTTTCTATTTTCAATGGATTATAGCGAAGCCCATAGGTCCGCTCCTTTGCATATTCAGCCAAAAAGTCAATATAGGACTCCCCAAGCTGGCTTTTGATACGCTCTGTAAAATCCTGCGGTAATTCCATCAAAAGCACCTCCCGGCTACATTTCAAACACTTCCCGAATCAGCCTGTCCAGTTCCTGCCAAGCATCTGTATCCTGAAACTCTTTCAGACGGTCTGCCACTGCCCGGTAATACCATCCGTGCATATTTTTGTCTTTCTGATGAAATCTCTCCCAAAATTTTTCATCATTTTTTAAATATCCCTGATGCGTCGCACGCATGTTTGACAATTTATCAGCCAACGCAATGATTTTTTCATCTTTTGACTTGTCTTCCAGACCATCTATAAACTCCTGCTTACGGATTTTCCATGTCTGCGCCGCATCCTGCCCTTTCCGCTTATTTTCGCTTTCCATCTGTACAAGCTGCGCTACCCGGCTGCCAAAAGCGTCTTCAATATCCTTTGCGCTAAAGCGTGTATCTTCTATCACATCATGGAATAAAGCCGCGATAATGATGTCCTGGTCTCTGGTCAGTGTCATCGCAATCAGCGCCGTTTCCATCGGATGAAAAATATAAGGCAACGATGAACCCTTGCGCACCTGCCCCTTGTGCGCTTTTAACGCAAATTCCAATGCACGTTCAAACCGCTCCCGCCGCTGTGCTTTTGTCTGCCCTGGCCGCGCAAATAAATCATCTTCTCCTTCTTCCCCCGCAGCGTCCTTAAGCTCCGCGGGCATTCCTTCCGCCAGCGCGCACGCATGTTCAAACACCTGTCCGGCATCATCTTTCAGCAGCATATACGGCACATGCTCCAGCACATTGGAAAATAAAGCTCCTTCTGGCTGGTCCAATAACATCTGCAGCATTTTTTGATCAGAAATAATTAAAACATCCACAAGCGCGACCGAATCCTCGTAAAACTCTGCTGTTGCGCCTTCTTTGCCGTCTTTCAGTTCCGTACATAATACGCCTGGGAAAAAGATCAGGTTCACACCTTCTTTTTCTTTTGCCCTTCTGCATAATCCCCGGATGATATGCGCCGAGTAATCCGCATACGCATCACTCATCACTACTCCTATTGTGATCATGGTTCCCCTCCAAATAATTCCATCACACGATTCATCACATTACCGTCTGCCGGAGCCGCTTCCAGCTTCTCCCAAGTACCGTCTTCTTTGAAGGCATCCAGATGAAACTTAATCTCCTCTGTATCCATCCCCTTCTCAATGACATAATATCCAATCTGCTCCGTCAGCGGATTCCAGACAATATAAAGCTCTCTGCAGTTTGTCTGATACAGATATTTTGACGGGGCAATAATCTGCATAATGCTCAAATCATCACGAATGCTCAGCTCCATCATCTCAAAGCTGTCTTTCGTATAAGGATACTGCGCTTCCTGGCCGACTTCTGTATATGGCTCTTTGTAAAGCTCACACAGCATTTCTTCATTCAGCGTTCTGATAAACTCCAGCTTCTGCGCAAACAATTTTTCCGGTATCTTATGAAATTCCACGTTATGACGCACAATCATACGAAAATCATCTGTTTTTACAGAATATGCCTTTGGCGCCGCTTTTTCACTCTGCTCTACCTTACGGCTTAACTCCAGCATCTGTGACTTTAACGTTAGATTATCGGAATACGGATTGAGTACGATCCCTTGTACCAGCGTAGGATTATCCAACAGCATGGATACACACTGCTTATACTGTATTTTCAGCATTGCCTGGTATTTTTGGTTATTCGGAAATTTTTTCATGGAAGTAAACGCCGGCATATACATGTCGCCGTCGCCATTTTTAACAATATACGGCTGAAAGCCTCCCTGCTTTTGCTTCTGTACTGCCATTGCCGGAACGAACAGCTTTGTATTCTGTATCGCATAAGCAAGCTGAACCAGATGTTCTTTATCCTGGTCTTTCATGTATACCTGCATCGCCTCTTCTAATCTGGCATTATCAATATCATTCATTTTTGCACTCATTGTCCACTCTCATTTCTTTCTGTTTTTTTGTTTCAGACCAGACCTAATGTTCCATCCAGCCTGCCCGCTTCATATACTTTCTGTTTTTTCAGAGTATAACCTGATTGTATTCTATCGCATTCCCGGCCGTTTTTCCAGATGTTTTACAAGTATTTATCCAAAAAAAATTCACAAAAATAATCCTGATATTGTCTTTTTTCCGTCAAAAGGTTATAATAGATCAGGAACGCGATAATTTATTTGAAGGGAGAAAATCAGAATGCATACATTTCAACCTTATCCGGTCGAACTGGTCGAGTTTGATCCGTTTACGAAAATTGGAAAAGAATGGATGCTGATCACAGCCAACCAGGGAGACAAAGTCAATGCCATGACAGCCAGTTGGGGCGGCGTTGGTGTTCTCTGGGGCAAAAACACTGCATTCATCTTTGTAAGAGACAGCCGTTACACAAAAGAACTCATTGATCAAAGCGATCATTTTTCACTCACTTTTTTTGACAGCAGCTATAAGTCCGCCATGAAATATTTTGGCATGGTTTCCGGACGCACCGAAGACAAAATCAAAGCCGCAAAAATGAATGTCAACTATTTTGAGGAAATTCCATTTATCGACGAAGGCAATTTCGTCATCTGCTGCAGAAAAATGTCCGCTACGCCGATACTGCCGGAACAGTTTCTGGATTCTGAGATTCAGGAAAAATGGTATGCGGACGGAGACCTGCATACGATGTACGTAGGGGAAATCATACAGATTCTGGCTCGCTAAAGCATACTGCAGCACGCAGACAAACTTATTGACAAAGGAGGATTACGCCATGTCCAACGCACCGATATCCAACGCACCAATATCCAACGCACCAATACCAACTCCGCACAACAGTGCAGGAGCCAATGATTTCGCAAAAACAGTTCTGATGCCGGGCGACCCGCTTCGTGCCAAATATATTGCGGATACATACCTGGAAAATCCAAAACAGGTAAACGCGGTCCGCAATATGCTCGGCTATACCGGCACATACAAAGGAAAGGAAATATCCGTTATGGGCTCCGGTATGGGAATGCCTTCCATCGGCATCTATTCCTATGAGCTGTTTCATTTTTATGATGTAGACAGCATTATCCGCATCGGCTCTGCCGGGGGCTTACAGGATCACTTAAAGCTTATGGATGTCGTTGTCGCAATGGGCGCATGCACCAATTCCAATTATGCCGCCCAGTACGGACTTCCCGGCACTTTCGCGCCAACCGCGGATTACAGTCTGATGAGCCGTGCCATTGAAGCCGCAAAAGCGCAGGGCACTCACGTAGTCGTAGGCAATGTGCTGTCCTCTGACGTTTTCTACAACGCAGACAGCAGCGCCAATGACCTGTGGAAATCTATGGGCGTGCTTGCCGTGGAAATGGAAGCAGCCGCTTTGTATATGAACGCGGCAAAAGCCGGCAAAAAGGCCCTCTGCCTGCTGACTATTTCTGACCATATGTATACAGGCGAGGAATTAAGCGCCGAAGACCGCCAGCTTGGATTTGGCAAAATGATGGAAATTGCACTGGAACTGGCATAAGGAACTATCATAAAATAAACTTTCATGACAGCTCCTGATCAAATAAAACTGCCGCAGAATAAGGAACTGTTATTCTGCGGCAGTTTTGCCATCATCATGCAAATATACTACACATTGATTTCTGCCTTCATTCCAAGTATGTCTTTGTTCTTTTCCAAAATCGGCTTCACAACTTCTTTTAAAAACTGTTCTACCTGCAGCGGCGCGCGTCCTACATATTTTGCAGGATCCATCCCTGCCTGCAGCTCTTCTAATGTCAGCTGGAAAGCTTCGTCAGCGGCGATTAGCTCCAGCAGGTTGTTATCCATTCCGCGTTTTTTTACATTTTCTCCGGCTTCCATCGAAAGCTGCCGGATCCGCTCATGCAGCTGTTGACGATTGCCTCCTTTTTTTACCGCGTCCATCATAATATTTTCCGTCGCCATAAACGGCAGTTCCGCCATCAGATGTTTGGTAATGACCTTATCATATACGACAAGCCCGTCCACAACATTCAGACACAGATCCAAAATGCCGTCTACCGCGAGAAATCCTTCTGGAATCGACAGACGCTTATTCGCCGAATCGTCCAGCGTACGCTCGAACCACTGCACCGCGGATGTAACCGCCGGATTCAGCGCATCAATCATCACATAACGCGACAGCGACGCAATCCGCTCGCTGCGCATCGGATTTCTTTTATATGCCATCGCGGAGGAACCAATCTGATGTTTTTCAAACGGCTCTTCGATTTCTTTCAGATGCTGCAGCAGCCGGATGTCGTTGGACATCTTATGCGCGCTGGCCGCGATGCCGGACAGCACATTGGCAACCCTGGTATCCACTTTTCTGGAATAGGTCTGCCCGGATACCGGATAGCAGTGCGCAAATCCCATCTTCTCGGCAATCATCGGATCAATCCGGTCAATGGTCTTTTGATCTCCCATAAAAAGCTCCTGAAAGCTTGCCTGCGTGCCTGTCGTTCCTTTAGAGCCAAGCAGCTTCATCGTCAAAATGACATAGTCCACATCCTCCAGATCCATTAAAAATTCCTGCAGCCACAAAGACGCCCGTTTTCCCACCGTCGTAGGCTGCGCAGGCTGGAAATGCGTAAACGCAAGTGTCGGAAGGCTTTTATACGTATCCGCAAACTCTGCCAGCTTCGCAATCACATTCAGCAGCTTTTTTCGCACAAGCTGCAGCGCTTCGGACATAATAATAATATCCGTATTATCCCCTACATAACAGGACGTCGCGCCCAGATGGATAATCCCGGCAGCTTTCGGACACTGCAGCCCGTAAGCATATACATGGCTCATAACATCGTGGCGCACTTCCTTTTCCCGCTTTACCGCGTCTTCATAGTTAATATCCTGCGCGTGCGCTTTCATCTCGTCGATCATTTCCTGCGTAATGACCGGCTCGCCGTTTTCCCCTTTCAGACCAAGTTCCATCTCTGTTTCCGCCAGCGCAATCCATAATTTCCTCCAGGTACGGAATTTTTTATCCTGAGAAAAAATATACTGCATTTCCTTACTCGCATACCGCTCTGATAACGGACTGCTGTATCTGCTTGTGTCTGCTGCCATCTGCCTGCTCCTCTCTTTATCTGCTAACATTTGATACGGTCATAATAATCACCGCGGATATCTTCCTTCGGCGGCTCCATCGGATATGTTCCGGTAAAGCAGCCCTTGCAAATCGAAAGTCCGTCCACCATCTGCTCCAGCCGTTCCGTTTTTAAATAGCCAAGGCTGTCCGCTCCTATCACATCTCGGATTTCTTCCAGCGTCCGGTTATATGCAATCAGCTGCTCACGTTCCGGGATATCCGTCCCAAAATAGCATGGCCATAAAAACGGCGGCGAACTGATCCGCACATGTACCTCGGCAGCGCCCGCTTCTTTCAGCATAGACACAATTCTGCCCGACGTCGTTCCCCGGACAATGGAATCGTCTATCATAATAATCCGCTTGCCGTTTACCGCTTCTTTAATCGCGTTCAGCTTTATGCGCACGCCATCCGCCCGAAATGACTGTTTCGGCTTAATAAAAGTCCTGCCTACATAGCTGTTTTTCATAAACGCAACCCCATAAGGGATACCAGACTCCATCGAATAGCCAAGCGCCGCCGCGTTTCCGGATTCCGGCACGCCTACGACCAAATCCGCTTCCACCGGAGAATCCATCGCCAGAAACCGTCCCGCATTAATTCTGGAATTATAAACGCTGACACCATCTATCTGGCTGTCAGGCCTTGCAAAATAAATATATTCAAAAATACACCTTCCAACCTTTTCTTCCGGCTGGCAAAGAGAACGGTCAGATTGAATGCCTCCTTCCGGTGAAATCGTAACGACTTCCCCCGGCAGCACATCCCTGATAAACTCCGCGCCGATCGTCTCCAGCGCACACGTTTCCGAAGCCAGAAAATACGACTGTTCCCGCTTTCCAATGCAAAGCGGCTTAAATCCAAACGGATCTCTCGCGCCGATCAGCTTGCGCGGGCTCATAACAACGAGCGCATAAGCTCCCTTTATTTTTTTTGCCGCACGCATAACAGCCTCTTCAACCGTTTTGGAATTCAGCCGTTCTCTCGCAATATGATAGGCAATGACCTCCGAATCAATCGTCGTCTGAAAAATCGCACCCGTATACTCCAGCTCCCGCCGCAGTTCCGCCGCGTTAATCAGATTTCCATTATGCGCCACGCCAAGCGTCCCTTTTACATAATTGATCACAAGCGGCTGCGCATTTTCCCTCGTAGACGCTCCCGCTGTCGAATAACGGACATGTCCGACCCCGATATCCCCTTTCAGCTTTCCAAGGTTTTCCGGATTGAACACTTCATTCACCAGGCCCATATCTTTATGCGAATCGACCTTTCTCTGCTGGCTCTTTGTATCGCTGACAGCAATCCCGCAGCTTTCCTGCCCTCTGTGCTGCAGCGCGAACAGCCCATAATAGATATCCGACGCCACATTTCCGCCCTCAAAATCATAGACGCCGATCACGCCGCATTCTTCACCGAGCTTGTCCAAATTTGCCTGTTCCTGTTCCAAATAATTATGCCCCATTTAAAAATCCCTCATTTATGAAATATGCTCTTTTCATTCACATGGCTTTCCTGTGAGTAATTCGTACGCTTCCCTGTATTTCGCCGCTGTCTTTGCAACCACTTCTTCCGGCAGCACTCCGTCATGATCCGGATTCTGCTTTAACCAGTCTCTGACAAACTGCTTGTCAAAAGACGGCTGTCCCTGCCCCGGCTGGTAACCTTCCAGCGGCCAGAATCTGGAACTGTCCGGCGTCAGCATTTCATCGCCCAGCACAACGGTTCCGTTCTCGTCCAGTCCGAATTCAAACTTCGTATCCGCAATAATAATATTTTTGGAAAGTGCGTATGCCGCACATTTTTTATATAACGCAATCGTATGATCCCGAATCTGGGCTGCGTAAGACTCCCCTTTTCCAGGAAACAGCTGTTCCAGAATCGTCACGCTTTCTTCAAACGTAATGTGTTCATCGTGATCTCCCAGATCAGCTTTTGTCGTCGGCGTATAAATCGGTTCCGGCAGCTTGTCAGATTCTTTCAGCCCTTCAGGCAGTTTTATGCCGCAGACCGTTCCGTCCTTCTGATAGCTTTCCCACCCGCTGCCTGTAATATAGCCGCGCACAATGCATTCAATCGGCAGCATCGTAAGTTTTTTGCACTTCATACTCTTGCCTTCAAATTGTTCTGTTCGAAAAAACTCCGGCATATCCGCCGTATCCGTCGAAATCATATGGTTTGGAACAATGCTGTTCGTTTCGTCAAACCAAAACCTGGACATCTTCGTCAATACAGCACCTTTATCCGGAATCATATTTTTCAGGATATTGTCAAATGCAGAAATCCGATCTGTGGCAACAATAATCAGGCTGTCCCCATTATCATATACCTGACGTACTTTGCCCTCTTTGATTGGTTTAAATTCTGTAATCATGATCATCCTCCATGTTCTTCGTGTTTAAACTTCGATACACGTGCATTATAATACAATCATCTTATAAAAGCAATAAAATGTGGATTGGCATACTTTATAAAAAAAAGGCAAAAGCAAAATAATAATTGTTCATTTATTCCTGTAACGGCAAAAAATGATATTGCCCGTGAAAAGTAACCAAAACGGGTAGCGGTTCGCCTTTTGCCAAAATGAGTACATTTTGAGAGCTTCCAGTACCGGAGGAGGGGATACATATGGAAAATAAAGTGAAAGGTAAGCACTATTGGTGTTCGGAATGATTTTGGAACTTGTCGGTATTGTAGTGACGGTCATCAGCATCATCGTCACGATAATCAGTATCCGGCAAACCGGAAGAAATAAAAAACATCAAAAAAGCAACCGCTCCGACCAAAGTTAGGTTGCTTTTTGATTTAAATCTTTAACTGAGGCGAACCGTTGCTTTACGGTAACACCTTTTTCTATACAATATGCTAGCACTTATCAGCGCTTTCGTCAACCACTTTTTCAAAATAAAAACACTTGATATCCATAGATTATCAAGTGTTTTTTATAATAGCGAGAGGGGGACTTGAACCCTCGACACCACGGGTATGAACCGTGTGCTCTAGCCAGCTGAGCTATCTCGCCGTATCTTATTTTCAATGGGACCTATAGGGCTCGAACCTATGACCCTCTGCTTGTAAGGCAGAT
>CAOKJJ010000164.1 GCA_948468465.1 uncultured Eubacterium sp.
ATATTATAGCGTGTGGACACAGAAAAGTCAAGAGGGAAAACAAAAAACATATTGAAATACGGGAAAAATAGTAACAGTTCAGATAACCCTTGAACTGTTACGCATCCGGCCATTGCAAATCGCTTCGCGATGAGCCGGATGCCTGCAGCCACTGTCTTCGTTTAAGTCTAAACATAAGAAAATGAAAGAAAGCGTAGACTTTATCAAAATAAAAGATTATGCGGTTATCAACATAAACAATATGATTCCGGTTCCAAAAGAACAATTGATTGAATTAGATATCAATGCTGAAAAAGATTCACACTATAAGTTTGCCCCCATAGGGCATGATTCCAAATTTGGAAGTCATAGCTGGCTATGCCGCTCTTTTTCTCTTTTGGTGCATCTTCTCCCAACGAAGTTCAATCTCCTTATAATAAAAGGCATTAATCTCCGCGCAAAACAGCAGAATATACATGCAAAAATAAATCCAGAACATCGTCAGCACAACCGTTGTCAGTGAGCCATACATGGAAAATCCATTAAAATATCCGACATATATCGACACGCCGATCGAAAATATGTACCACACAACGGTACAAAGCACCGCGCCCGGCAGCTGGTTGTGAAAATTTATTTTGTGCCCGACGACCGCCCTGCGGTCTGGCAGTGAATAAAAGGCCATCATGACGATAAAAATCATAATCGGCGTAATGATCAGAATCCGAAAATCCAGTATCCTCGATACAACTCTTCCAATCACAGGCAGGTAATATATTAAAAGCTCTTCCAAAGAACGCCCGAAAATGATAAGCACTAAAAACGTCACAATTGCGACAAGGAAGCTAAACGTATAGATCACTGCCTTAATCCGTAATATCAGCCAGCTCCGCTTTTCCTTTACGGCATTTACCTCATCCAGCCCATCGGAAAGATAATGCAGCCCTTTCGAAGCCGACCAGATGGCTATTACCGCTGTCGTGGATAAGATTCCTGCTGATTCGGAAAACACTTCATCCAAAATCGTAATAATGACCGGTTCTAAATAATCCGGCAGATACTGATGCACCCACTGCAACAGCATCGCTTCTGAAATCGGTGTATACTGTATGAGCGTAATAAAAAACATCATAAGGGGCACAAGCGACATCATGATAAAAAAAGCTGTCTGCGCCGCATAAGCGCCGATATTGTCTTCTTTGCATTTATCAAGCAGCCGCAGGCCGTCTAAAAACATTCGTTTCATATTTTTTCCTTCCTGATTGCTTCCTAAAGTAACAGCCATTCTTTCAATCATTTATCTTCGAGCATGTCACGAAATAGATTTTCATGGCAGCTCCTTACGCACCTGGACTCCATCATAAAAGAATGTCAGAATTTTTTTGTAATCCCATCCTGCCTGCGCCATCCCGGCAGCGCCATACTGGCTCATGCCCATGCCATGTCCGTTGCCCCCGCCAGTCAGAATGAAGCGTCCGCTTTTTTTCTGAAACGCAATGGAAAAATACGCGCTTGGCAAAAATCTGGAGGCCTTATCTGTCGTACCGTCCGCATAAGTAATCTGCTCCATTGCACAGCCGATAATTGAACGTATGTTATATTCCGACTTAACTTCCACTTTACCAAACTCAAACTGAATGGTCAATACTAAAACCGCTCCGCTTTTGCCTCTTTTGGAACAATACATGTTTTTAATACCGCCAAATCCTTTCAGCGACGATACTTTCCGAACTTTTTTCTTTGCCGTGGAATAAAATGCAAACTGATCCGGGTTGATCTCCTTCCGCAGCCTGATCTTTTCCTTGATCTCCTTGACACAGGCGCTTGGCTCCGCTTTTGCCTGCCAGCGGTAATACCGGCTGCTGCTGTCAAATACATCCGGCTCTTTGGCTTTGATATATTTCTTAAAATCCGCCTCATCTGACAGATCCAGCTTCTTTCCTGTTTTTTCCGACGGATTTAACGACTTGATCTTTAAATACGGATAGTCGTCTGCGTCCTGGCCCCAGATTTCCATATTTGAAGTACGCCCGAACGAAGAAGAAAAATAATAGGCATTTACAATTTCATCGTCTGCGTACATGATTTCTCCCGCGGTCGCTTCCACTGCCTGTATATCCGCTTCCACTGCCTCGGATTTATTATAAACCTGATAATTCGTACTGTCGTCAATCTGTGCATGATAATCGCTGTAATCGCCGGCTGCCATCTGTCGGTATACATAGCTGCGCGCACAGACCGCCTGTGCCTTTAACGCTTCCTGGCCGAAAGAAGCCGGCATTTCACTGGCCACTACCGAATACAAATATTTTTCAATATTTACCTCATTGACGATATAATACCCCTGCGCATCTTTGTATACGTTTACGCTGCCATAATATCCTTTCGAGACACGGTTGCCTTTTTTATCTGTAAGATACAGCTTGCTGTCTGCATCAGCCGGCTGTGCTGCCGCATATTTACCCTTTTTTATTTTTAACTTCTTAACCGAAACAATGTCTGACTTTTTATGTACTGTTTTTTTCCCATTCTTTTTTATCGTCCATTTGCCGTCGCAAGCCAGATAAATCTGGTCATAATGCACAGCCCCCTGATTCAGCAGCAGTACTTTTACCGTATCAGGCAGTTTTTCCGCCGCTTTTTTTTCCTGTACGGTTTCGTTTGCAGCATCCGACGCATTGTTTTTTACAATTTGCTTGATTTTCGTAACAGCGCCGCCTTTGATGCAAAGCGTACAGGAAGCCTTAGCAGCTTCTTTTAGTTCTTTAAGACCTGCCCCGTCGTTGCAAGCGATCTCATACTCTTGCTGGTCATAGACCGCCTGCACTTTATTTTTGGAACCCGCGCTGGCCTGAACCTGACGCAGCGCGATTGTTTTATCAGACTCTGCTTTTATCCCCAAAATCTTTTCGCCCATGACATACATCCCATACGTATGAAATTCCTCCAGCCCCTTCGCAGGGCATGCAAGCTCCAGCAGGCCATCCTGTGTCCGGCATAATTTACCATCCAAAGACAACACCAAAGCTGTCTTTTTTAAGACAGCGCCCTCCAAATCCAGATAATCCAAAATCTGTTCATAACAATCCATGACTTTTTCCCGCTTTAAACGCTCATTACCTCCAGCCAGCGACAGGATGCCTGCAAGTCCGATATTTTGAATCAAATCTTTGATCTGCCCCTGTGTGATATAAGAATCTGTATCCTCTTCCCATTCTTTTGGAAGTGCATCCTCAGGCAAAAACGACATACAGGATGCCAACTCTGCTTTTGTCACAAAAGAAAGCGCAGATTCTTCATTTCTATAACGAAACACAAAAAGCAGCAGTCCCATCACACAAACAATGACTGCCGCAATTACCGCAGTTTTTATACCCAAACCAACAGATCTGCTTCCCCCTCCAGCCGGACGCATGTGCTTCGTGCCATATTTTTTTAATTTTTCTGCTCTGTCCATATCCATATATGATTGCTCCAAAAAATATTCAGCTGTTACATGCCATAATACATATGTATACGGGAATCCCGCTGTTTATTCCAATCATCCATTTATACTATAAAAGAAGCTGCGAAAATGCAGCTTCTTTTTACTTTTGTATGCCATTTCATGATTATCTTTTGTATCCCGACAAATCATTGTCTTCTGTTTTTTACAGCTTTTGTAATTGTTCCTTAACGTGAACCTCATCCTTCGTTAAAGACCTTAACCTTGTCCAAATCTTTTGCATTCTGTTTGATTGTTCTTTTGTATGATAACAGTTGGATTTTCTTTCGTTCTTTCCAGTTTCTTTTGTACTTCCTTAACATGTCTGATCTTAACATGTTTTATCTTAATATATCTGATCTTAACATGTTTTATCTTCATACATCTGATCTTAACATGTCTTAGATAGAGTAAAAGTACTCCCAAAATGCCGGTCCTGCAATTTTGACTCCTAGCAAAGCTAGGTGGGTAACCTCAATGAAGCTTCTGCCTTCCACTGCGTAATGATGGCCTGACATCCACTCCAAAATCTTGGAATCCCGTAAAAGAAAATGTAGGTTCAAAATAGCAGGTTATCGAACACCCCAGGAAAGTACTTTTATTAAAATTGATTATACTCTACTATGTGCAGTATTGCAACAATTATTTACATACAAGATGATGTATTTTATGGTATTTTTATTTACTGCAGCTTCCTGACGTTAATTCCTTCACGTAAATGGCAGAAAACAGCTTCTATAATGTGTTAGCCTGATCTACCACTTTTTGAATTGCCTCTGCCGCGTCTGCAGGAAGCTTGTTAAATCCGCCTTCTTTTGTATCCAGTTCTTTCACGTTATTTAAACGGTCGCTCATGCGCGCCTTCATCTGGCTTACATAATCTTTATCACTCAAATCCGGAACAAAGCCTTCCCACTCAAAAATTTCAATATCCGTAAATGGTCCCCAAGGCTTAAAGTCCGCCCTGTTTTCCACGATCGCTTCCAAAATGCCAAGCGTATCCTTCGGCTGAACTTTCTTACCCATAAAATCGCCTGTGTTGATAATGTAGCAGTCTACATTCTTTTCTGCGACAAGCTTTTTAAACTTTTCATAGTCATTGACAAGCGGATACGTACGGAATGGATTTGCATACGGCTCAATGACAAGCGCATTCGGATCTACGCCAGGAGCAAGTCTTTCCGCTGTAGATCTCTTCGTCGCTAATGTTGCGCCCATAACGGATGCAAGGGAAGCGCCTTTTAATTTTACAACCGGCGGAAGCGTCTGGTCTTTCATAATCCAGAAAATCGCGTTTACCGGGCTTTCAATTTTATCCACACGGTTCGGTGACCACAATTTGGATTTGATCGCACGTCCGTTGCCGTTACGGATGTCTTCGGTAACAAGAACGACTTTGCCATCCTCATCCAATGTCGCGGAACAGTTCTGAGCCGTTAACAAGAACTTATTGTCTTCACAGGCAGTCGGATAATCCGCTGTCTTGTCAAAATAGGTCGGCTCTAACGCAATCGAAGCGCACGTATCCGTATTGATTACAAATGCGTCATCATGCAGTACTTTAATGGAAGGATATTTGCCGTCATGTTTTGCATGTGTTAACGTAGACTTTCCGGAACCTGACAGTCCAAATACAGCTGCCACATATTTCGATCCGTCATCTCTTGTATACTCTTTTTGTCCGCCGTGGCAGGATGCATAGCCGTTTCTGTTTGCGATTGCCCATGCCAGCGTTAATGTGCCTTTTTTATGCTCGCCAAAATATCTCATGCCAAGGATTGCCGCACAGTTCGTTTCTGTATTAAAGTAGCAAAGGCACTTGCCGTCACATACATCTGTCTGATCAGAACCTGTCCACTGCGGGTCAGAGAAAATATATACGTCTGGCTCATTGCCGTTTCCAACCGGCACAGATTGTTTATACATCTTTGTATACGTATCATTCATATACTGGAAGTTCAGCATCCAGTTATAAAGGATATTTTCTTCGCCTTCCGGAATAAGCAGATGCGCTTTTACCATAAATTCCGGATCCAGTCCGATAAATACCTGCGCATGATACATCGTTTTCCAGCGTGTATCGTATACCGCATCCATCAGAATCTTATCCAGCTTCGCGCAGTCAGTGCCCTCTTTGCCTGTGATTCTTCTGGCAGCCGCATAACGTCCGGTAATAGAACCATCATTAAATAACAATACTTTTGCTTCCGGCTCCAATCCGATCTCTTCTGCTTTATATACCGGCATATCTGTAACAACCGTTCCCGGTGAATTTTTTGCCAGCTCATAAGCTTCCCTTAACGTATTCACCTTCACAACATTATTGCCATAAAACGGAGCTTCAATGATCGCACGCGTATTTGTGACCGGAGAACTTGCCTTTGGAAATCCTACCTTATTCGGGCCGATCTCGGTTCTTGGATAAAAAGCTTTTGTTGACATTTATATTTTCCTCCTTAAACTATAATTTAATAGGATTAAATTCCCACAATCAGAGTGGGAAAACTCACTACCATAAACTATACACTATGTTACTTTTTTGTCAATCTTTTTTCTTAATTTTTTATGAAAATTGCAAAAACTTAATGAAACTGAATAATTTTTCTTGTTTTCATGTTTTATCCTGTGTTAAGATAGGTGGCAGACAGGAGGTATGCATATGAAAGAAAATGAATTTTCCAAAATCACACCTGAACTCCAGCGTCTTTCAGACCTTGGCAGCAGGCATTTTACGATCGACCCTTCCCTGTACGGGAAATATGACGTCAAACGCGGACTGCGTGACATCAACGGCAAAGGCGTGCTCGTCGGGCTGACAGAGATTTCAGAAGTGTGTGCCACAAAAAGGGATGGAGACCAAATCATTCCTGCCGACGGAGAACTGTTTTATCGCGGATATAATGTCAGAGACATTATCGCTGGACTCGGACCGGATAACCATTTCGGCTTTGAAGAAAGCGCGTTCCTTTTAATCTTCGGCAAGCTTCCGACAAAAGCGGAATTAGCGGAATTTACGGGTCTGCTCTCTTATTACCGCTCCCTGCCGACAAGTTTTGTACGTGATATTATTATGAAAGCACCAAGCCATGATATGATGAATACGCTTGCACGCAGCGTTCTCACGCTTTATTCTTATGATAACAAAGCGGACGATATCTCTGTACCGAACGTTCTTCGCCAGTGCATGCAGATGATCAGCCTGTTCCCGCTGCTCTCTGTTTACGGCTATCAGGCGTACCGCCATTATCATGACGGGGAAAGCCTGTTTATTCATAAACCATTGCCGGAATTATCCACCGCGGAAACCATTCTGCACATTCTGCGTCCAGACAGCACGTATACGCCCCTGGAGGCCAAATTATTAGATATCGCCTTAATTCTCCATATGGAACACGGCGGAGGTAATAATTCTACATTTACGACACATCTTGTTTCATCTTCCGGTACGGATACTTATTCTGTAATCGCCGCATCTATTGGTTCGTTAAAAGGCCCTAGGCACGGAGGCGCAAATATCAAAGTCGTACAAATGTTTGAAGATTTAAAATCCAAGCTGAAAGACTGGACGGATGAGGACGAAGTACGCACCTACTTAAAAGCAATTCTCCATAAAGAAGCTTTTGACCATGCCGGACTCATTTATGGTATGGGCCACGCCGTATACTCCCTTTCTGACCCTCGTGCCAGAATCTTCCGCTCTTATGTGGAACGGCTGTCCATCGAAAAAGGGTATACTGACGAATTCGCGCTTTATTCGATGGTAGAGCGCCTTGCCCCTCAGGTCATCGCGGATGAGCGAAAGATCTATAAAGGGGTCAGTCCAAATGTGGATTTTTACAGCGGATTCGTATACCGAATGCTCGGACTTCCGCTGGAATTGTATACGCCGATCTTCGCAATCGCCAGAATCGCGGGCTGGAGCGCGCACAGACTGGAAGAACTTTCTTATAACGGGCGGATTATGCGTCCTGCTTATATGAGTGTTTCCAGCCGCAGAGAATATATCCCGATGGATGATCGAATCCCAGAGCTGTAAAAAGCAAGCGGGAGGGCGTTCTTTAGCGCCATCCCGCTTGTTTTGCAGCAAACATGCCTCGTTATACATGCTCTCCTTTTACTTCCCGCAGCTTTTTGACATACCATACGCAGACAATCAAAAAACATGCCATGCTTAAGAAATCTACAGCAGGCACCTGAAACACCTTCCGGTTCATAAAGTCCGCTGCCGCATACAGGCAAATCATCAGTCCGAACACCACCGTCGGCTGATACATCTTTTGACAAAACATCTCTGGATTTTTTACTTTTCCCTGCTCTTCCTTGGGAATCAGAATTGCGGACGGCACACCCGTCTTTTTCATACGCACAGCTGCATATAACGCATCCGCGCCAAAAATAAAGATGATCATGTCAAAAATCAGGACTATCATTTCTGACGACATTGTAATACTTCCCTTCTTATGTGGTTAACAAACACAAAGTTTTTCCTGCTTCTTTTTGCTATTATAATCGTTTCCGGACACCTTCGCAACAAATTTAGCGGGTTTTTTATGAATTCTTCCAATTTTCCATTGCATATTTTGTATTTATCTTGTAAAATTTAAATACAAGGTTAGAAAAAGGAGTGTATCATTATGTTATTATCTGAATCCAAAATCTTAATCGGAGATGATTCAATTCTGGCACGAAAACAATTAAAGGATATATTATCTGAGCTCGGCGCAAAACAGTATATAGAAGCTGCAAACGGACAGGAAGCCATTGACAAATATAATGAGGACCCGGCAGATATTGTATTCTTGGATATTGTAATGCCCGTCAAAGACGGCGTCACCGCAACAAGGGAAATTGTAGCCGCGCATCCGCAGGCAGTCATAATCATTGCTTCCTCTATCGGTACGAAGGAGCAGCTTAAAAATGCGATTGAAGCAGGAGCAAAAGATTTTATCCAAAAACCTTTCTCTGCACACAACATTCAAAGAATTATTGAAGCACGTTTCGATCACTAAATTAAGGGAGACTATCTATGTATACACAATTTTTTGGTAATTTTCTTTTACAGCGGAACATTGTTACGCCAGAACAGCTGATCGCAGCTATTAATCAGGAAGGCACCAGCCATATCAAACTCGGTACGCTGGCGATGTATCACAATCTGATGACGGCCAATGAAATTGACGATATTGTTGTGGCCCAGACGCACGAGGATAAGCAATTTGGCGAACTTGCGATTGAGCGGAATTATCTTACCGAAGATCAGGTAAACCGTCTGTTGTCAGAACAAAGCCCGGAATATCTGCTGTTAGGACAGGTTTTGATTGAACAGGGCATTATTTCCAATGCAGATTTGGAAGATCTGATTATTGACTATGAATCAGAACATGAAATCTACGACCTGGATATCCAGATTGATCAAAAGGAACAGGTAACCAAGCTGATCCGCCACTATTTTAAGCTTGGCGAGCTTGAAAACAGTGCATTGTTTGAATCTTACTTAACTTTGCTGTTTAATAACCTGATTCGATTTATCGGCGCGGACTTTACGCCAATGACGCCAATCATCTGTGAAGAATTTGCCCCACAGTTCGGCATTACACAGCAGATTAATGGGGAACACAACATCGTCACAGGACTGGATATGAGCTGTGATATGGCGATTGAATTCGCTTCCCGCTATGCCATGGACACATTTCATGAATTTGATGAATACGTACAAGCATCATTAGAAGATTTTTTAAATTTACATAACGGGCTGTTTACCGTAAATATGTCCAACAACTGCTCCATGGAGATGCAGCTGTCCCCGCCTGAAATGCATGATGAAGATTTGATCAGCTTAAGACAGGATGCCGTATCTTATCTGTTTCCGGTATTATATCCATTCGGAACGATTTATTTTCTGCTTTCGGTCTGAACAAAATGCTTTTATTCATATAAAAATTCCTGACAGGAACCACCTATCAGGAATTTTTATTATGGAATGACCAGATTATGATCTGATCAAATTATAGTATGATCAAATTATGATCTGATTATTATAGCATAACATCACTGCATCTTTTGATTACTGTATGACATGCAGAAATCTTCTTACTACGTCCGGCAGTTCATCCACTTCACATTCCGTATGATGCAGCACTTCTGCCGAGCGTATCTGTTCAATCGCTTTCGGGATTTTCACGTCAGCAAACCTGCTCAGTTCATCCGCCAATGCAAAATCGCTGCTGGAATCACAGGATGGGTCTATCGCATGCATCACGCTTCTTGTAAATTTAAACGGGCTTGCCGTAGAAGCTATGACTGTTTTTGTCTGATCCCCGCTTGCTGCCTTATATTTTTCATACACAGCTGCCGCAACTGCCGTATGCGGATCCAGCACATATCCCGTCTTTTGATACAGTTTTTGAATCATTTGCGCCGTTTCCTGCTCGCTTGCGTAATTTCCATAAAAGTCCCGAAGCTGTTCTTTCATTTGCGACGAAATCTCATAAACACCATCCGCTGACAGCTGTTTCATAAAGGAAGCATTTTTTTGCGCGTCATTGCCGGCAATCCGGTAAATAAGACGCTCCAGATTACTCGAAATCAAAATGTCCATAGACGGCGAGGAAGTCAGCATAAATTCCCTGTTTTTATCATATCTGCCCGTTTCAAAAAAGTCATACAGCACTTTATTCTCATTCGAAGCGCAAATCAGCTTCGCAATCGGAACACCCATATTTTTTGCATAATAAGCTGCCAGAATATTGCCAAAATTACCAGTTGGAACCGTAACATTCATACTTTCTCCATCCTGAATCTCCCCTTTTGCAAGCAGTCTTGCATATGCATATACATAATAGACAATCTGCGGCACAAGACGGCCGATATTAATAGAATTTGCCGAAGAAAACTGGTAACCATGCTCCGCCAGTTCCCGCGCCAGCGCTTGATCCGCAAACATCTGCTTTACACCCGTCTGCGCCTGGTCAAAATTGCCATGTATGCCTACAACATGCGTATTATCCCCTTTCTGCGTTACCATCTGCTTTTCCTGAATCGGGCTGACGCCGTTTTTCGGATAAAATACAATGATCTTTGTCCCCTTTACATCCGCAAATCCGGCTAACGCAGCTTTTCCAGTATCTCCGGAGGTCGCTGTTAAAATCACAATCTCATTTTTTACCTGATTTTTTTTGGCAGCAGTCGTTAACAAATGCGGCAGAATCGACAATGCCATATCTTTAAAAGCAATTGTCGCGCCATGGAACAGTTCCAGATAATAAACACCGTCAGCACAAACAATCGGCGCAATATCCGGCGTATCGAATTTGCTGTCATAGGCTGCCTGAATACAGTCCTGCAGTTCCTGCTGTGTAAAGTCTGTCAGAAACTGCTTCATAACAGCATATGCCGTTTCCTGATAAGTCATCTGTGAAAGCTTTTGAAAGCTTACATCCAAACGCGGTATCCGATCCGGCACAAACAACCCGCCGTCATCAGATAATCCCTTTAAAATGGCCTGGGATGCGGTCACTTTTATGTCAGCATTTCTTGTACTTGTATACATTACATTCATCATTTTATCCTCTTTCATTTGATTATTATTTCTGCTTTCCTCATGGCTGATTACTGTCTGTGATGCATAGCCACTGTCTATTATTATAAGCAAGATTCAGATTTTGACAAGAGCAAATATACATATTATAATAAAAAATGGCTGCGGGGGGGGGGGGGGGGGGGCTGGGGGGACGCCGGTTGCGGGGGAACGGGCCTGGCTTGCGGCTCCAAATCCAGAATATTAAGAAGCTAAAGGCATTCTGCATGAAATATGTG
>CAOKJJ010000165.1 GCA_948468465.1 uncultured Eubacterium sp.
AATCCCGAGCTCTTGGCAAGCGGATTGGCTTCGTTTTTCTTTTCACGCTCCCCCGTTAACAGGCTGCTTTCTCGGATTGGCTGTGGCGCCATGCGCGGATAGATACAGGAAGAACCAAGGAAGTCCAGCTTCCTGCATCCACACTTCCAGGCAGCGTGTATCACATTCATCTCCAGCATCATATTGTCATACATAAAATCAGCCTGCGCCTGCTCGTTTGCAAGAATACCGCCCACCCTGGCGGCTGCCAGAAAGACGTATTCCGGCTGTTCGCCTGCGAAGAACTCTTCTACATCGGACTGGCGGCATAAGTCCAGCTGGCTGTGGGTACGGGTGAGGATATTTATGTATCCCTGTCTTTGCAGTTCCCGGACGATGGCAGAGCCTACCATGCCCTGGTGGCCTGCTATGTAGATTTTTGATGTTTTTTTCATTGATCTGTAATACCTCGCTTAAATCCTAATATGCATAAATCATTCATTTTTCAAAAGAACAGTAACCATTTCCTCATTCTTTCTTCCCATCCCCGAATATGGAATTTTAAGAACTGTCTTTATTTCCAGATTAAAAGGTGCTTCATCCAGATAGACTCCGGATCCGCTGACCACACGTGTCTGTCCGCCATGCACCTTATCCCTGTTATACTGTTTTGCAGATCTTTTCCTTACAACATGCTCTGTTACCAGCACATATGGATATTTGCGGACCTGATCCAGTATTTTTTCAATTTCACGGTTGCTTAAATGCTGCAGTACCTGCCTTATAACACATAATTCGGCATCCGGTAAAGGATCCCGGGTGATGTCCCTGCACAGGAACCTGACCCCCCCCGGACCGGAGAACCAAACCGGTGATTCAGGGAACTGACCATACTTCCAACAACATCCAGTCCCGTATAGGAAATTCCATCCGTTATCCACTGGGATGCAACATGAAAATCCCCGCATCCCAGGTCACACACACTTTTAATATGATTGTCAGAAATAAATTTTTTCATCATATCACAATATGGCTCTGTAACCTGCCGGTTGTATGAACCATCCCCTGAATAATATTTTAATTTTCCACCCCAGTCATGTTTTTCATAAATCCGGGAAAAAATCTCCCTGCAGTCCTTATTTCTGTTTTTCCTGTCATCCCAGAACTGCATCAGTTTCATGAACAGTTTCCGCAACAAAATATTTCTTTTCACAAAATTCCTAATATCCACAATAGCCTTTCCTTTCCCGGACCATATCCAGATATTTTCCTGCAATTTTTACAGGGTTATACTCTTCTATTTTTTCCAGATTGTTTTTCCTCATTTTGTCTGCCAGTTCCCGGTCTGACAGAATGCGCCTGACTGCCCGGATCATTGCCTGCCGGTCCCCATACGGTACCAGAAATCCGTTTTCACCATGCACGACCAGATCCGTCTGTCCCCCAAAGTCTGTCGATACGATTGGCAGGCCCGCCTGCATTGCTTCCTGGAGCACAATCCCAAAACCTTCATGTATGGAACTTAAAACATATACATCTGCATTTTCCAGATACTGGAATTTCACTTTCTCCGGTACCTGTCCTGCCAGAATAACCCGGTCTTCCATATGTAAATCCTGTATTTTTTTACAGAGATGCTCTTTTTCCGGTCCGTCTCCTATTATGACCAGCCCCGCTTCCTTTATTCCGGCCACAGATTCCAGTAAAAAATCATATCCTTTGCGCCGTACCAGCCTACCGACTGAAATAAGATACCTGTCCTTTTCCACCATATCCATTTCCTGCCTTCCTGCCGGCAGAACATTTACTTTTTCATAGGGAAGCGGAATAATCCTGACCCTGCTGTTATCGTACCGGTAATATCTGCCGGCATTATCTTTTGTATTGCCTGACTGGGCAACCACAAAATCCGAACGGTCCAGCACCCATGACACACATTTCCGCAGAATCCATGATTTATGTGGTGAAAATCTTTTTGTCGGATCATATAAGTCGCCGCCATGCAGGGATAATATGCCGGGGATCCCATGCTTTCCCGACATCCATACCCCCAGTGGTCCAGACGGGACGGCAAAATGGGTATTTATAAATTCATACCTGTTTTTCCTGCACAGCCGGTCTGCCATACGGTATGCACAGACTGGAAAAGAAAGCAGCGACAGCATTCCCGCACTCGACTGTGTCCTTCGTCCAATAACAGGAACACGATATATATTTACCCCGCGGATTTTCTCATGCCTTTCCAGCCCCTCAGACCATGTGGTCACATAATCCACACCGTATCCCATTGCACCCCATGCTTCCGCCAGTTTTTTTGCAGCCACGCCGCCCCCGCCGCCAAGTGGAGGATATTCGTAATTAATGATCAGAATTCGTTTCATACCTGTGTTCCTTTCCGGCTAAAATTAATATTCCCCCAACAAATGCCCGTAAAATCTGCAGAAATAAAAGCAGCAGGGAAAATGAAAGTGCCACATCTTTGTTTACCCCGAATAACCCCATCAGGCCCACGATAGATGTCTCCCGCACCCCCAGGCCGCCAACTGATACCGGAAGCAGCAGGATAAAAGTGAGAACCGCACTTATCCAGCAGAAATCCCAGAAGGAAATCCCTATGGACAATCCGGCTGCCAGAATATAATAAGTACTGTTTTGCAGCAGATGGTAAAAAACACCGGATATTGCGGAAACCAGCACCGCTTTCTTATCCCCTGCATATTCCGTCCATATCTTAAAATATTTATCCAAAGCACTTCTTACTTTACGGATCTGTATCTTTTTAATGGCTTTCATAAAATAAACGCAAAAAGGTTTACTCATTCCTGCCGCAAACAAAACAGATACACAGCCGGATGCGGCAGTCAGAAACATCTGCCATCCCCTGTTATGAAAATCCGCTGACATATATATTCCCAATGTACCCAGCCACAGCAGGACAATCATATTCAGCACTTTATCTATAAATACTGCCGACATCCTCCGGGCCAGGCTTCCCTTTTCTGACGATAATAAAAGAATTTTTGCCGATTCGCCTAATAGCTGTCCCGGCAGCACAAGCGCATAGAAGCAGCTTTCCAGATTTACAGCAAATATACGAGCCAGGCTCTCTTTATGATACAGGGCATGCAGGGACACTGCACCTACAGCACTGTTTACCATCATTAAAAGAAAAGCACTGAAAAGCAAAAGAAACGGGTAATTACTGACATTGTCCCATATCAGATCCAGTTCAGTTTTATATATCAAATACCAGATAAAAATGAACGATACGCACATTTTCATGACAGTCCTTAAATATTTGCTGATACGTCTCCTGTCCCACATTCTAAAAAACAATCCTTCCCACCAATTTTTCTTTTTTATACAGCAGCTGTCAGATTTTCATCAGAAATCTCTACAGACAGTTCGGCATACATCGGAACCTGTTATTTTTCTTTTTTTTATTTTTTTCTGTTTATTGCATGTCCCCATAAATTTGGATATAATACCAAAGGCAATCTGCTGCATATTTTCATTATGACAGGCCCAAATATTCCAAAATACTTTCTCACTTTCTTTTTATTAAACGCAGAATAAAGAGAATATTTTTCAATCACGATTTCTTCAAATCCGGATGCCTGCAGCATTTTTCTCAATGACGCTACTGTCTGCAGACTGCAGTGATATTCCCTATATTTTGTAAATGATTTATTTCTTATCATTTCAAACATAATATTCATCGGTTTATTCGGTGTCTGAAATATCAGGCTGCCGCCTGGCTTTAGTATCCGTCTGATCTCCGTTTTCAAATATTGCCGGATATCAGGGATATGCTCCATCACATCAAACATACAGACAACATCAAAACTGTCATCCTCAAATGGCAGATGGCGTGAATCCGCATGATAAAATAAACGGTCCTGAATCTTTGTATACTCTTTCTTACCTGAAAGAATTCCTTCTTCCCGCAAATCTATCCCGTAAACATTCCTGCAGCTGCCGCTTTGATATAATTTCCATATCAGTGTCCCTCTGTTAGTACCAATATCCAACAGTTTAAAACTTCTGCTATTACAGCTGGTCTTCTTAAAATATCTTTTACAATAGCTGTACGACAGATCTATATTACCAAACTCAAAATCCCCTGCATTTTTCATTTGTTCATCTCTCCGACAAAAATTTTTTTCCACCTTTTTCCTATTCTCCTTAACGATATTCCTGTCTGTTCCCCATGTCTTTTTCAATCTGTCCGGCCCGTATCTGTCCTTTCTTTAATACTGTAAGACTGGTCTATTCTCTGGCCATAATAAATTTTAATCAGTATTTCGCTCATCAGGCCGAATATAAACATCAGCAGGCCAATAATTACAAAAAAAACGGTAAGCAGGGGCGGAATGATATTATCTGACATTTTATATCCCAGCAGATAAATCACAACTGACCATATACCGCATCCCCCGCCAGCTGTCAGAAACAACAGTCCCATTCCGCCCAGCAGATGCAGGGGCCTTACTGCATATTTATTCCAGAACCAGACAGAAATCATATCCACAAATCCTTTAATTGTCCGTTTCCAGTTGTATTTTGTCTTTCCCTGTGTCCTCGGCCTGTGATGAACCACAGTTTCCCCGACCCGGAATCCTTTTATTTTCAGAATAGCCGGAATAAATCTGTGCTGTTCCCCATACAGATCCACATGTGCAAAACATTCTTTCCGGTATACCTTTAAAGAACACCCGCTGTCATGAATCCCGTCATGAACCAGTAGTTTTCTCAGAATATTTGCACCGCGCGATATAAATCTCTTTAAAAAATTATCTTTCCTATCTTTTCTCCAGCCTGAAACGACATCCAGATCCTCTTCTTCCAGCTTATCAATTATGGCTGGAATGTCTGCCGGATCATTCTGCCCGTCCCCATCCATTGTAACAATGTAATCGTACTGCGCTGCCTTAATACCTGCATCCATAGCCGCAGTCTGTCCAAAATTTCTGCGCAGGCTTATGTATTTTAAAGGCTTTAATGTCCTGCATATTTCATCCGTCCTGTCAGATGAGCCATCATTTACAAAGATAATTTCATATTTGTATTCATTTTTTTCACATATGTCTTTAATCTCCTTATGCAATTTCATAACGTTGCCTTCTTCATTAAATACAGGCACAACTACTGATATTTCCCTCACTTTTGCACTCCTCATTTCTCTGATGCAGATTTATATGGAATTTTTCATTTTCGACTCTTTCCTGTTTTGAAATATTCCATATATCACAATACAGACAGCCGCAAGAAAACCAATACATTTAAATTTATTATCATAAATCCAGCTATGGCCCTCATATTGCATAACTACTTTGTGTTCACCAGAATCCAGTTCCGCTCCAATAAATCCGATATTCACTTTCCTTGTATCTACCTGTTCACCATCCACATAAATATGCCATTTTTCATCATACGGAACAGATGTTGCCAGAATCATTTCCTGGTCACACGTGATCTGCCCTTCTATATGCGACTCACTAAAACTTTCCACCTTCAGTGCGTTTTTATTCAGTCTGCCGGCCGCCGCCTTTGCACCGGCATAATAAGTATCTGCATCCTGAAAATAAAACTCCGTCTTTAAAATTAGGTCGTTATCGCTAAACCATATGGCATCCATTTCCTTCACGCATATTTCTATTGTATTTTCCTCTCCTGGTTTGAAAGAATAGCATTCATTATAAACAACCTCCCCTTCCTTTTCACAATAAAGACTCCACAGGTCGTCTGCATCCGTTTCAATCTTTATAAGCAACACGTGATCCTTTGGAATATCCACATAATACTTTCCGTCTTTTTTTACAGGCTGATATTTGCAGATTCCATACATATTTTCAGTGCCAGTGTCCTTCCTGTAAAAAGAATCTTCCACGTCATCCACAATACATTCACCCATCATAACCTTGCGTTTTTCTGTCCCCGTAAGCTGCTGCACAGCATCGTATGTCACGGCCCTGTCGTATGCATAGGCTAACGGCAGTGCCAGTGTATTTTCATAAATATCCACATCACCTACTGTCTTTAAATATTTAAACCCGTATGAAAAAGGCTCGCCGCCATTCTTTGTAATATAATATTTTATTCCGAGCAGGGCACCCGTATAAATATCTCCCCCGCTCCCATATAAATAGTGATCCCCGCTATGTGGCAGCTCCAAATCAAAATAATAATCCAGGATTCCTCTTCCAATACCGGTGCCTCCTACATAAGACATGGTTCCATAATAATCTTGTGCCAGGGAATCAGATAGATATACTGTTCCATATTTCTTTTCAATCCTATACCATGCCTGGTCTTCCTTCTGCAGATAATCAACTGCGTCTTTCGCAGCGTTGTTATACAACATTCCTGCTTCTGCATCTGTCCTGCTTATGACATCCCTGCCATTCACACAGCCCCATGATGTAACCAATACTTCTATAACTACACAGACACATAACATATTTGCTGTTATTTTCCGGGATATTTTCTTTAACAGCATAAGATTTATTAGAATTCCATATACAGCTACACACCCCAGACTGAACATCCAGCTATGAAATCGTGCAACATAACCAAATGCCAAAGATATAAACATACATAGTATTGTGACTGCAATCGTTATATTAAAAACAACCGTACTTTTTTTTCTAACTTCCATACAGTCTGAAAAACAATACTGAAAAAAAGATAAAACTGTCAAAAATATAACAGCAATAATCCACAGCGATGATAATTTGTATGTAAGGCCTGCAAACCCATTTAACATATATCTCACCGGGTTCAATAGGATATAGATCCCCGCCACACTATAAGCAAAGATATAAAACTTCCTTTTTCTTTCCTGCATATGAAATACTGCCAGCGGAACGATAAAATCCCACAGTAAAATGCCGGATCCTCCAGAAAATTTATACATCCTTTGTAATCTGATACGCCGCAGATTGTCATTCCTATGGTCCGCAAAAAAAGTATAAAAATCTCTTTTGTGTCTGTCAGGAAATTATTTCTTACCAGTGATATAAAATCATCTGTACCTGCACCAAAACGATGGGAATGCAGCGTTTTATCCAAATTATTGATTATTGTATCCGCCATACCGGCCAGTGCAAAGCACCAGTATTGTATCTGCACTTTACGCAGCCTGCCCCAAAAATCCCCTGCTCCCTGCTGTTCAGAAAATTCCCGAAATACGATATAGGCAGATAAAGATGCTCCCCATAATACGCAGTCATAAATATCCAGACTGTAAAAAAATAACACTGTGGCCATTGGCAGCAAATATCTTCTTCTGCCTCTGCGGTAATACTCATATACCGTTAACCACATGATCAGAAGCAATGCCAGATTCGGATAACTAATCCATGATCCCCTTATCATTACAAACGCATTACAAGCATATCCAAACGCAGCAGCAATACTCAGTTTACGTCCATTTCCATATACACGTGAAAACCGATACGCAAAAGCGCCTGTCAGAATTACCTTCAGCCACTGGCTGACTCCCATCAGATATGCAACATTTTTCTCCCCAAACAGTGTAATCCAATTATTTAATCCTAACACCAGGGAACTATTTGCATTCCCAAGGCCCTCTGTAAAGTTAAAAATTTCTTTCCATAATCCATTCGAAATACGCCGTGCTGTACTGATCAGATAAGGATATGTCTGACAATAGGAATCAGCGCCAATATCCTTAATATTAAAAATATAATAAATTTCCCCACTGATATACTTACAATAAAGTATTGTTACACATACTGCTATAAAAAAAACGGCTGCTGAAAACTCATACCGGCATACAAAATCATGGATCATATTATAATTTTTTCTAATCATCCATACCAGCAATACTGTTCCTAAATATAGAATGAACGAGTGTCCCAGATTGTATAAGGACAGACACAGCCTCACATATGATGTCCATTCTGCTGCTGAAGCTGTCACTCTCTGGATCATCAGGCAGTATCCAGTATCCTCAACAATATCTATCCGAACACAGCGGTTCTGGTCTCCAGGCAATTCAAAGACCAGACCATCTTCTCCTTTTTTTATACTTGTAAAATAACTCTGATCCTCGCTGAATCCTGCTGCACTATCTGCATAAAATAACTGAATATCCGTATCCTGTTTTACCGGTTCACCCAGATATGCCTTTCCATTAAGCAGTTCCTGTTCTTCTCCCAAATCAAAGACCAGGTATGCATCCCTGCCTGTGACGGTATATTTATCTTCTTCCTTTAATACATCATTCATGTCCACAAGCTGCAGTGTATAATCATCACCAATAAAACACCTGTTAAGCATTATTTGAAAATGATATGGAAAGATCAGAATCCCGAATCCCAGGATCATACACACAGATACGACTATAAATAAGAGCTTCTTTTTCATAAAAACCTTTCTTCTTATGTTACAGTTCACACCTTTGGCGCTCACAGTAACTGAATTCAGCCCATTGGAAGGTCCGTTTTGGAATCAGCATTTTCTTTTTCATTCTCCATAACCGCATGCAGTTTTGTATACTCCTCAAATGTCATACCGTTCTGATCCTTTTCTGTAATAATCAGATCATTTTTTACAGCATCAACAGGCCAGTCAATTGACAGCTTTTTATCGTTCCATATAATTCCGGTATCGTACTCTTTAAAGTATCTGCCTATGCATTTATACTGTACCAGCGCATAATCACTTAATACCAGAAAACCATGTGCAAAGCCCTTCGGAATATAAAAGGCATTATGGTTTTTATCAGATAAAATCTCAGCATGCCATTTTCCATAAGTGATACTTTCCCAGCGTAAGTCAATTGCAATATCATATATTTCCCCTGCTAACACCCTTACAATTTTAGTCTGGGGATATTTTAACTGGAAATGCATCCCCCTCAGAACCCCTTTTACCGAATAAGATTCAAAATCTTCCTGGATTTCCCCCTCTATTCCAAAACCTGAGAATACATCCCTTTCATACCCTTTTAGAAAATATCCCCGCTGGTCTTCAAGAAAAAATGGGGTTATTATCTTTAATCCATCTATTTTTGGAACATTACTGACAGAAAAATTACTCATTACCATGTCCATCCCCTTTAGATCAGATTTTTTTCTAATGTTCTTTTTATACCTTCTTCAAATGAAACTCCACTTTTAAATCCGGTATGTTCGTATAGCATCCGGGCCTCGTCAAAATATGCCTTTCCCATATCCACGCCTCCTGATCTGACTGCGCCAAAATTCAGCTGCACGTCCGGATTGATTATTTTTTGCATTATTTCTATAAATTCCCTGAGAGGACGCGCATCCATACTCCCGATAAAGTAGGAATAGTCTGCCTTCCCTTTCTCACCGATATACCGCAATGCCCTGGCAGCTTCTGTTACATAAATAAAGTCGTACATCTGTCCTGCATTTGTCAAATCACACGTAATCCCCTGCTTCATTTTATGTAAAACATTATTAATAAAACGGTCCGTATTGTCATCTTCACCATAAGCATTTGACAGCCGTGCCCAGCATAACTCCAGATCCAGTCCGGCTGCTACAGACTTACACATATAATGTGCCGTTAATTTTGCACAGCCGTATACACAGTCCGGCACCGCCTTCTGTCCGTCAGCCGGAACAAATATGCGGCATTCATCCTCCATGATACTGCCAATCCCTACAAAACGTCTGCATCTCATTCTGTCAGCTGTCCGCAATGCATTACATGCGAGCCTGACGTTGTCCAGCTGCAGTACATAGTCAGCCCTTTTGTTCCCAGCCGAACCGCTCCATGCCAGATTATAAAACAAATCTATATCATCCTTAACCAGCTTTGGCAGGTTCTCTATATTTTCCAGATCACAGCATATTAAAGATGTATTTTTTAAATTCATCAGAAACTGTTTATTCCTGCTGTTTTCCCGGACCAGTGCATAAACCTTATATCCATTCGCTGATAATTCCGCGCATAAATGGTGTCCTACAAATCCTGACGCCCCGCAAACGATTGCCGATTTCATTGGTTAACCGCCTCCACTATACATGCTGTCATATAGTCAATCATTTCATCTGTCATTCCGGGATAAACGCCGACCCAGAATGTATTGCTCATTATTATATCTGTATTTTTTAACTCCCCAGCCACCCGGTAAACAGAATCATCATTTCTGATCTTATCAAAACAGGGATGTTTGATCAAATTGCCGCTAAAAAGCATCCTTGTCTGTACCCCGTTCTCTTCCAGATAACGTACACATTGATCCCTCCCGATCCCGGCATCCGGCCGCACTGTTAACAAAAATCCAAACCAGTCCGGATTACTGTCAGGACACGGCTCCGGAAGGATAAACTGATCCTGTAATCTTTCCAGTCCTTTTCGCAGCCTGTTCCAATTATGTCTGCGCCGCTCTATAAAAAATGGAAATTTTTTTAATTGTTCACAGCCGACAGCTGCCTGCATATCAGTAACTTTCAGATTATATCCAAAATGGCTGTACACATACTTGTGGTCATATCCTTCGGGCAGTTCACTATATTTCCCGTCATAACGATGGCCGCAGTAATTATCTCTCCCAGACGGGCAAACACAGTCCCTGCCCCAATCCCTGAAACTAAGTATCAGCCTGCTCAGCAGTGGATCACTGGTGTATACACATCCTCCCTCCCCCATTGTTATATGATGCGGAGGATAAAAACTGCTCGTTCCTATATCCCCTACAGTTCCTGTATAATATTTTGTTCCGTTTATTGTATACTGTGCCCCTAAAGCATCGCAGTTATCTTCTACCAGCCATAAATGATGCCTGTCACAAAACTCTTTCACGGCTTTCAGGTTAAACGGATTCCCTAACGTATGGGCAATCATTACCGCCTTTGTCTTCGGACTCAGTGCTTTGTCCAGTTCCTCCACGTCAATATTATATTGCGGAATTGTAACGTCTACAAAAACCGGCACTGCCCCATACTGGATAATCGGTGTAACAGTTGTCGGAAATCCACATGCAACTGTAATTACCTCATCTCCCCTTTTTATACTTCTTTCACCAAGCTCTGGTGCAGTCAGGACAGAAAATGCTATAAGATTGGCTGAGGAACCACTGTTAACCAGATGTGCAAATTTAACGCCTATCCAGTCCGCAAACTCTTTTTCAAATTTTTCAGCATACCGGCCCGTAGTTAACCAGAATTCAAGTGCACTTTCAACAAGTGTACACATTTCATTTTCATCATAAACCCTGCCCGCATACGGTATTCTGTCTCCCGGTTTATATTTATTCTTCTCTTCTTTA
>CAOKJJ010000166.1 GCA_948468465.1 uncultured Eubacterium sp.
AAAAATATTATAACGCGGGAGGAACGCCGTTATAAGCTGAGAAAGGCACTATTTGACTGGTTTTATGCGGGCAGCAACACAGATTGAGAGAACGATTATCATCGTTCTCTCTTTTTTTTCTGAAAAATCACTTGTCAAAAGAGACAAAGAAGGTTATATTAATACTAGACGTGGAGGAAAGTGGTTGATAGTGGTGTAAAAAGTGAATGATGTGGTGGATGAGTGGGAGGATTTGTTTATTGATCAAATGAGTCCCGCAAGATGAGTTTAGTTATTCACTGGACTGTTCAACTGTAGAGGGTATGAGAGATGTTCATGGGCGAATACAATCATACAATCGATGCAAAGGGCAGGCTGATCGTCCCTTCGAAGTTTCGGGAGAAACTAGGAGAAGAGTTTGTGGTTACGAAGGGACTGGATGACTGTTTATTTGTATACCCTCTGGATGAATGGGCACACATCGAAGAAGCTTTTCGCAAAGTACCATTAACAAATAAAAAAGCAAGGGACTTTGTACGTTTTTTCTTTGCCGGGGCAGCCAGCTGCGAGGTAGACAAGCAGGGGAGGATCCTGCTGCCGCCGAACCTTCGTACCTATGCCGGCCTTGAAAAAGAAATAGTATCTGCAGGGGTGTTAAACCGCGTGGAAATCTGGGACAAGGAGAAGTGGGAAAAGAGCAATGACATCGGTGATATGGATGACATTGCGGATTACATGGCTGAACTGGGAGTCAGCATTTAATCGTCCGCATGGAAAGGCCAATGGAATTTAATCATACCTCAGTATTATTGCAGGAGACGATTGAGCAGCTAAAGATCAGGCCGGATGGTATTTATGTAGACGGCACTTTAGGAGGCGGAGGACATGCTTATGAGGTGTTAAGCCGTTTGTCAGAACATGGACGGCTGATCGGCATTGATCAGGATGCGGATGCCATACGGGCAGCGGCGAAGCGGCTGGATCCATTTAAAGACCAGGTCAGTATTGTGCGCAGCAATTATGCCGACATGCGCGCGCAGCTTAAAAATCTTGGGATAGAAAAAGTGGATGGAATCCTTCTGGATCTTGGGGTATCGTCCTTTCAGCTGGATACGCCGGAGCGGGGATTTACGTACCGCATTGAAGACGCCCCGCTGGACATGCGCATGGATGACAGACAGAAGCTGACAGCAAAAGATATTGTTAACGAATACAGCGAAAAAGAGCTCTTTCGGATCATTCGCGATTTTGGAGAGGACAAGTTTGCCAAAAACATAGCAAAACATATCGTAAATACAAGAAGAGAAAAAGAGATTCTTACAACCGGGGAGTTGTGTGCGGTTATCCGCGGCGCAATTCCCATGAAGGTGCAAAAGAGCGGCGGCCATCCGGCAAAAAGGACGTTTCAGGCAATCCGCATTGAACTGAACCGGGAACTGGATGTGCTCAAGGACAGCTTAGATGACATGATCGATCTGCTGCATGACGGCGGGCGTATCTGTGTCATTACCTTCCATTCTTTAGAAGATCGTATTGTGAAAACGATTTTTAGGAAAAATGAACATCCATGCATATGCCCGCCGGATTTTCCGGTCTGCGTGTGTGGCAGGATATCGAAGGGAACGGCAGTCCGTAAGCCGATTGTACCATCCGAGGAAGAATTGAAAAATAATAAACGTTCAAAGAGCGCCAAGCTCAGAGTTTTTGAACGGAAGGAGCAGTGATGAGCAGACAGAAAGAGCAGAGATCTTACGGGGTCTACACATATGAAGATGGCAACACAGTCCGGAGGCTGGAAACTGCACCAGATTACCACGAGGAACGAGAAAAAAGAAAAGAGGAAAGGAGACGTTCAGAACAAAAGCGCAGACGCAGGCGTGCGGCGAGAAGAAACCGTGAACGGGCGCTAAAAATGAGTGCCGGATATGTAGCGTTTTTATCCGTATGCGTAATGGCGGTTGCATTTACCTGTGCCGCTTATGTGGACCTGCAGTCTGACCTGATTATCAGGCAGAGGTCGATTGAGACTTTGCAGTCCGAGATATCGAACCTGAAACTTGAAAATGATGCGGCATACAAAAGAATCACAGCTTCGGTGGATCTGAAAGAAATAAAGAAAAAGGCAAAGAAGCTGGGCATGAAATACCCGACGGATCAGCAGATCAAGTATTATACCATTGAGAATGCGGACTACATGACGCAGTACTCGGATTAAAAGATTCAGGTATTTTCATTTGAATTCAATAAAAACATAAATTTGAGACAAAGGTGGCGTATGGCAGCAGGAAACAAATCCGGCAGGAAACGAAAAAAGAAAAGACCGGGGCGCAAGTGGATTAAGTTAAATCGCCGAAATCATCTGAAAATGATGACAATATTTTTCGGGATCGTGCTTGCGCTCGCGGGATTAATGGCGCGGCTGCTGTATATTGAGCATACAAGCGGTCCCAAATACCAGAAAATCGTACTGGCACAGGCAAATTATGACAGTCAGATGATTCCGTTTCGCAGAGGGGACATTATGGACTGCAATGGCATTGCACTTGCGACAAGTCTGGATGTATACAATATTATTCTGGACTGTTCCGTGATTTTGTCTGAGGAAAAATACTTAGAGCCGACGATGGAAGCTCTGATGACCAGCTTTCCGGACGAACTTTCAGAGACAGAGATCCGTACATTTATAAAAGAGAATCCACAGAGCCGGTATAAAGTGCTGGCAAAGCAGATTCCGTTTGAAGAGGTACAGGTGTTCCTTAACAAACAAAATGGCACAGAGCAGGATGAAACGGCAGGCAGCGGGAAAGATTCCGCCAAAGAAAAAGATGGTGATAAGGACAGCGATAAGAAGAAAGATAATAAAAATAATAAAGATAATGATAAAGATAAAGAAGAAAAATCTGGAACTGCAAATAATATCAAAGGTATCTGGTTTGAAAAAGAATACAAACGCAATTACCCATACAAAACGCTTGCAAGTTCCGTCATCGGTTTTACGACATCCGGTAATTTAGGGATGGCCGGTCTGGAAAATTTTTATAACAGTACCTTAAATGGTACAAACGGCAGACAGTACGGCTACCTGAATTCGGATAATGCTATGGAAAAAACGATTAAAGAAGCGATAAATGGGAATAATATCGTTACAACGATAGACATGAATATTCAGACCGTTGTAGAAGCTAAAATAAAAGAGTTTAACAATGCTTATCGTGATCAGGCAAGGCCGGGGCCGGGAGCTGAAAAAATCGGCGTCATTATTCAGAACCCGAACACGGGCGGAGTGCTGGCAATGGCGGATGCTCCGGATTATGATCTGTCTAATCCACGGTCTTTGGAAGGGTATTATACAGAAGAAGAAATTGACAAAATGACGGAAGAAGAGAAAACGGATGCGCTGAATAAGATCTGGCGTAATTTCTGCATCAGTGACACGTTTGAACCAGGATCCGTGCAAAAGCCGCTGACGGTTGCAGCAGGGCTTGACAGTGGGAAATTAAGCGGAAAAGAAACGTTTGAGTGTGATGGCTACGAACAGATCGCAGATAAGAAAATCCGGTGTGTGGCTAGGTCAGGACATGGGACGGAGACGGTCCAAAAGGCATTGATGGATTCCTGTAACGATGCCGTGATGCAGATGGTCAGAAGAATCGGAAAAGAGACGTTTGGCAAATACCAAAGTGATTTTGGCATGGGATTTAAGACGAATATTGACCTGCCGGGAGAAGCCAGGACGGATACGCTGGTGCGTACGGCGGAGCAGATGTCTTCGGTGGATTTGGCCAGTTCGTCATTTGGCCAGTCTTATAACTGTACGATGATTCAGATGATCAGCGCTTTCAGTTCGGTGATTAACGGGGGCAATTTTTACCGTCCGTATATTGTATCCAAGATTACGGATGAAAACGGCAGCCTTGTAAAGGAAATGAAACCGGAACTTTTGAAACAGACAATATCAAAAGAAGCAAGCGATCAGTTAAAAGAGTATTTATTTGCGACTGTCAGTGAAGGAACGGCAAGGGTTGCAAAGGTGCCGGGGTATTCCATGGGCGGCAAGACCGGGACAGCGCAGAAGCTACCGCGGGAGGAAAAAAATTATGTCGTGTCTTTCCTTGGGTATCTGCCGCAGGAAAATCCGCAGCTTGTCATTTATGTGGTCATTGATACGCCGAACCAGCCGACGGAGCATGAAGAGCAGGCGCACAGTACGTTTGCGCAGAATCTGGCACGGGAGATACTGGAAGAGATTTTGCCGTACATGAATATATACAAAGATGAAAAAGTGAAAAAAGATGCTTTGAAGAAAAAGGATACCAATATGTACACGGAAATTGCCGGCTACGAAGCAAAAGCAGCATTAGGTGAGGCTGTAAAATATAATTGATCCGGTAAAAAATACATAACCTCATAATTGCAGAATAAGCTATAATAACTGCTATTATGAGGTTTGTTTTATGAACGGGACAAAGACGCAGAACCGAAAAAAAATTGTTGTCGTATTTTTTTGCATTGCACTGTTAATGCTTTTTCTGGCAGGCAGGCTTGTTTATCTGATGGTGTTCCAGTCGGAGTTTTACAGCGCAAAGGCACAGGACCTGCATGAAAGAGAACGGGATATTAAGGCGGCCAGAGGAAAGATTTTGGATGTAAACGGAAAAGTGCTGGCATCCAACCGCAGCGTATGTACCATTTCCGTCATCCACAGCCAGATCAAAGATGCCGAAAAGATTATAAAAGTGTTGGCAAAGGAACTGGAGATGGATGAACAGACAGTAAGAAAGCGCGTGGAAAAAGTAAGCGCTATCGAAAGGGTAAAAGCCAATGTGCCAAAAGAAACCGGAGATAAAATCCGTGATTACAAATTAGAAGGCGTAAAGGTGGATGAGGATTATAAACGATATTATTTATATGACAATCTGGCGTCCAAAGTACTTGGTTTTACAGGGGGTGATAATCAGGGGATTATTGGTCTTGAAGTCGTATATGATGAAAAAATGATGGGTACAAACGGCAAGATTTTGACGCTGACAGATGCAAGGGGCGTAGAGCTGGCCGATGCCGGGGAGAGCCGTCAAAATCCGATAGACGGCAATAACCTGCGCATCAGCCTGGACTATAACATACAGATGTATGCGCAGCAGGCGGCGGAAAAGGCGATGCAGGCCAAAGAAGCAGACAGCGTCAGCATTATTATTATGAAGCCGTCCAATGGGGAGATTATGGCAATGGTTAATCTGCCGGAATTTAACCTGAATGAGCCGTATGAGCTGCCGGAAGGAACTTCTTATTCCAATGCGCAGGAAAAGCAGAACCTGTTAAACCAGATGTGGCGGAATGGCTGCATTAACGATACGTATGAGCCAGGTTCCACGTTTAAAGTCATTACAGCTTCGGCTGCTCTGGAGGCAGGCGTTGTAGGCTTAAATGACAACTTTTTCTGTCCGGGCTATAAGATTGTGGAGGACAGGAGAATCCGCTGTGCAAGAACAAGCGGGCATGGCGCGCAAAATTTTGTGCAGGGACTGGAAAATTCCTGCAACCCTGTATTTATTGAGCTTGGCATGCGCCTTGGCACAGACCAGTACTATAAATATTTTAAGCAGTTTGGGCTGTTATCTAAAACGGGTATCGATTTGCCGGGAGAAGCAAGGACGATTATGCATGAAAAAAAGAATATCGGACAGGTAGAGCTTGCTACAATTTCTTTTGGCCAGTCTTTTCAGATTACGCCGGTTCAGCTTGCCACTACAATTTCTTCCTTAATTAATGGCGGCAGGCGGGTGACTCCGCATTTTGCTATTCAAATCGAAGATCAGGAAGGAAATCCTGTGGAAGTGTTCGAATCCCAGCCGTCGGAACAGATTATAAGTCCGAATACATCTAAGACGATGCGTACGCTTCTGGAAAAAGTAGTATCTGAAGGAGGCGGAAAAAAGGCATATATTGAAGGCTACGAGATCGGCGGCAAGACAGCGACTTCCCAGACGCTGCCAAGAAGCGCGCACCGTTATATTTCATCGTTTATGTGTTTTGCGCCTGCACAGGATCCGCAGGTACTGTGCCTTGTGATTATTAATAATCCAACCGGCGTTTATTATGGAGGAACGATTGCGGCGCCTGTGGCAAAGGAGATTTTCTTAAATATACTGCCATATCTTGGCATCGAAAGGGATCCGGCCGTTGTAGAAAAAGAGCTGGCAGAAAAAGAACAGGCAGAACAGGAACAAGAGCAGCATTAATTTTCACAGGTCATGATTAAGAAATGCAGAAATCAGCTCCAGCCACTTGCAACCTGTAAAAAAATCCGTTATACTATAGCAAGCTCATAGACAAATGAAAGAAGGATAAAGAGAAATGACACAGCAGTTGATTGATTTTCGCTATATTTTTGCAGTAATACTTGCATTTGCAGTCACAGCGCTTTCAGGGCCGCTGATGATACCGATTTTACGAAGGTTGAAGGTTGGAAACACAGAGCGCAAAGAGTTAAAATCCCACCAGAAAAAAACGGGCACACCGACGATGGGAGGATTGATGTTTTTATTGGCGATCATTGTGACCTCGCTATGTTTCATCTCCTCCTATCCGAAAATCATACCGATTTTATTTGTAACCGTAGGTTTTGGAGTAATCGGATTTTTCGATGATTATTTAAAGGTGGTTTTAAAACGTTCGGACGGACTGCTGGCATGGCAGAAAATGATATTAGAGATCGTTGTAACTGCTGTATTTGCCATATATTTATATCGGTTTTCAGATATTCCGATGACAATGCTTGTACCGTTTTCCGGGGGAAAGTATGCTGATTTTGGATGGCTGGCGCTGCCGATTATGTTTTTGGCAGTCATTGGCACGGTAAACGGCGCGAACTTTACGGATGGTCTGGACGGACTTGCTACGAGCGTTACGGTACTGATCGCGACGTTTTTCAGCGTTGTAGCGGTGGCGACGAACAGCGGCATAGAGCCGATTACCTGTGCGGTTGTAGGCGCCCTGCTAGGCTTTTTGCTGTTTAATGTATATCCGGCCAGTGTTTTTATGGGGGATACCGGTTCTTTGGCGCTGGGGGGATTTGTGGCGGCTGCCGCGTATATGATGCAGATGCCGATGTTTATACTGATTGTAGGACTGATTTATTGGATTGAAATAATATCTGTGATGATTCAGGTAGGTTATTTTAAAATTACCCACGGGAAGCGCTTTTTTCGCATGGCGCCGATCCACCATCATTTTGAACTTGGCGGATGGTCGGAAACGAGGGTAGTGGCGGTATTTTCAATTATTACAACGCTTTTATGCCTGACTGCTTATATGGGGCTGTAGAGGCAAGGCAGGAGGAGAACCATGGAGTTAAAAGGAAAAAAGGTACTGGTAGTCGGCACCGGGGTCAGCGGGATTGCGGCGGCAAAGCTGCTGACCAAGATGGGTGCGGATACCATATTATATGACAGCAATGAAAATTTGTGCGAGGAAGATATCCGCGCGAAGGATCAGGCGCTCATATCTGCTGTGATTTTGCTTGGAAAGTTAGATGAAGATGTAATAAAACAGCTGGATATTGCGGTATTAAGCCCTGGAGTTCCGACTGATATCCCGATTGTGACACGCCTTTATCAAAGCGGCGTTACAGTCTGGGGCGAGATTGAGCTGGCTTACCGATGCGCAAAAGGCCGTTTGGCCGCAATTACCGGCACAAACGGCAAGACGACGACGACAGCCTTAACAGGAGAGATTTTAAAAAGTTATTTTGAAGAGGTAACGGTTGTCGGCAACATCGGGATTCCTTATACGTCGCTGGCGCTTCAAATGACAGACCAGACAGTCACGGCCGCGGAGATCAGCAGCTTTCAGCTGGAAACAGCAGATACGTTCTGCCCGGATGTTTCAGCGATTTTAAATATTACGCCGGATCATCTGAACAGGCATCATACGATGGAATGCTATGCGGCGGTCAAAGAGTCCATTGCAAAAAATCAAAAGCCGGGGCAGACCTGTGTGCTCAATTATGAAGACGAATTGCTGCGCGCGTTTGGCAAAAAAATAGAAGATTATTTAAACGTAATTTATTTTAGCAGCAAAACAAAACTGGAGCGCGGCCTGTATCTGGACGAAGACAGCATCTATTTATCGGATGCGCATGGAATACAAAAGGTCATAGATACTTGTGAATTAAATCTGCTTGGGACGCATAATTATGAAAATGTAATGGCGGCTGCCGCGGTGACGATGGCATTAGGCGTTCCTCTTGAAAAAATTACAGCGGTATTGAAAACTTTTCGGGCGGTAGCGCATAGAATAGAATATGTGGATGAAATCGCGGGTGTCCGATACTATAACGATTCCAAGGCAACCAATCCGGATGCGGCCATTCAGGGCATCCGTGCGATGGAGCGTCCTACCTGGCTGATCGGAGGGGGTTACGATAAACAGGCGGAATATGGAGATTGGATCAAAGCCTTTGACGGTAAAGTGGAAAAACTCGTACTTCTTGGAGAAACAAAAGAAAAAATTGCAAAAGAAGCATCTTTACAAGGATATACGGATTGTGTCATGTGTGAAACGCTGGAGGAAGCCGTTGGCTTTTGCCATGACAATGCAAAGCCGGGAGACGCAGTGCTGCTGTCACCTGCCTGTGCAAGCTGGGATATGTTTCCAAATTTCGAAAAGCGGGGAGAATTGTTTAAGGAACTCGTTCACAGCTTTGCGGCGCATGATTAACATGCGCTGCTGTACATAAGATTCCGGCATGCATCTGGCCGGACTGATGTAGAAGAAAAATCAGGAGTTGTAAAAGTGGGCAGACGAAACAGGACGAGACAAAAGAAAATCAAATATTGTGATTACAGTCTGATGTTTCTAATTATTTTTTTATTAGGTTTTGGCATGGTGATGCTGTACAGCGTCAGTGCATACAGTGCAAACCGGATACATAATGACCCGCTGCATTATTTAAAGCGGCAGGGGCTTGCGGTTATTCTTGGAATGGCAGCGATGCTTGTCATTTCAAAAATTGATTACCATGTATGGTTTTATTTTGGCAATCTGGCATATTTCATGTCTTTCGGGCTGTGTGCGTTAGTGCTCATACCTGGCATAGGAAACGAGGCGAAGGGATCTTCCCGGTGGCTGCAGATTGGCCCGCTGAATTTTCAGCCGTCCGAGTTTGCAAAACTGGCAATGATTTTGTTTTTGGCGGGGTTAGTATGCCGGATTCCGAAGCAAATCGGAAAGTTTACGAACCTGGTGAAAGTCCTGTTTATGATTTTGCCGGTCTTTGTGATCGTAGCTTATGAAAATCTCAGTACCGGCATTATTATTCTGGGCATTGCGATTGTGATTACTTTTGTGGCGAGTCCGAAGTTCAGCCAGTTTATTGCGATGGGAGCATGCGCCATAGGCGGCGGGGTTGTCTTTATTTTTGCGGCTGACTACCGTGCGCAGCGTATTCAGGCATGGCTGCATCCGGAAGATTTTACGCAGGGAACGGCGTTTCAGACGATACAGGCACTGTATGCGATCGGTTCCGGCGGGCTGTTCGGCAAAGGGCTGGGCCAGAGCATGCAAAAGCTTGGGTTTGTGCCGGAAGCGCAAAACGACATGATTTTTTCGATTATATGTGAAGAACTGGGATTATTTGGGGCTGTCTGCGTGATTTTACTGTTTTTGCTTATGATCTGGCGGCTGATGGTAATTGCGAACAATGCGGCTGATTTGTATGGCGCGCTGATTGTATCAGGCATTATGGCGCATCTGGCGATACAGGTTATTTTAAATATTTCCGTTGTAACGAATACGATTCCAAATACGGGTATTACACTGCCGTTTATCAGCTATGGCGGCACGTCAACAAGCTTTTTGCTGGCGGAAATGGGGCTGGCGTTAAGTGTATCGAGGGGAATCCGTCTGGAAGGTAGCAGTCATGATTAGAAAAAACCGAAAGAAGCGCGCAAGAAAAAAGAAGATATTGATTTTTATACTTGTATTTTTCATGCTTGCCGCAATACTCATTTTGATTGGCATTACAGGGTTTAAACTAAAAAAAGTGCAGGTAAGCGGAAACGAACTGTATTCTGACCAGCAAATTAAAGACAGTGTACTCAATGATGAGTATTCCTGGAATACACTGTATGTCGTGTTAAAGTACCGATTGTTCCAAACGCGTAAAATTCCGTTTATTGACGAGATGGAGATTGATTTGGTTTCACCAGGCACGATTCGCATCAAAGTGTACGAAAAGGCGATGATCGGATACATAGCGGTCAATAATCAGAACGTATATTTTGACAAAGACGGATTTGTAGTAGAGATTTCGAAAAGGCAGGTCGAACATGTGCCGAAAGTAGACGGCATTGCATGCAGGAAAGTAATCGTATATGAAAAACTGAATCTGGATGATGAAGATGTGCTGTCTTTTTTGCTGACTTTTTCGCAGCAGCTGATGAAATACGATCTGGTGCCGGAAACAATAGTCTTTCATGAAAACAACATAACGGCGGACTTTGGCAAAATGAAGGCTGAAATAGGGGATAGCGGATATCTGGTAGAGAAAGTGATGCGGCTGGACGCGGTCATGCCGCAGCTGAAAGGAAAGAAGGGAACACTGCATTTGGAGAACTGGACGCCTTTGACTACAGATATCATTTTTGAACCGGATTAGGGAAGTTTATGGACATGGAATGAATAATTTTTCATATTTTTTCAAAAATTGGTTGATTTCATGCGAAAAAAATAATATTATATAATGCAGAGAGTTATATTTTGTGACCAGTGAATGCTGGCACAGGATCATATATCATTAAGGAGGTATTACCTTTGCTTGAAATTACAACAACAGAAGCAGATTCCAGTGCGAAGATCATTGTTATCGG
>CAOKJJ010000167.1 GCA_948468465.1 uncultured Eubacterium sp.
GCACGTATGGCAGCAGAAGCCGCAAGCCTCCATGTTTACAGTATGGAATGTGACAATGAGGAAATCCCCACTCCATCCGTGAACCTCTCCAAAGAAGATACAGAGGGAAATGTTGTAATGCCCGTTACAATCCACCCTGATTTATTCCGCATGAAAAAAGATAACGAGCGCATCAAAACAAACATCACTCTCCCGGCATGGCTGAAAAGGATTGCAGAAGAACAAAAGGTAAACTATTCCCGGCTTTTGGAAACTGCCCTGATTGATTACCTGCAAATCCCCATGTCCGGCAGACAATAAGTCCTTGCCCTGCTGCCACATGACATATATCAAATACCAGGCAGCCGGAGCACACTTTCAAACCTGATAAGAACACCGCCCCAAACACTCACCAAAAGTACAAGGGCGGTTTTCTCTGCATGTCTATGTTTTAAATGCCTATTTTTACCTTTTATCCCGTTCACATTTTCGTTTTCGCACTTTAAGAAAGTTTTCGCACAGTTCGGGATAGTCCGCTGTCAGGCAATCATATTTTTTCTTTCCGCTTCCACCGTGAAAGGCTTTCCGGTATTTGTCACGCAAGTCCATGTTTCCGGTTGCTTCCATGATTTTTTCAGATAACTCAAAGTACAAAACATGGTAATGATGATTATATAATTCTTCCGCTTTTTCTTTTGTCAGGCGCAGCCTCTTTCCAATCGCTGCATAAGTTAATCCGTCAGTTTCCCTAAGCCGGATAATGCTGGAAATCGTTCGCGTACTGAAGCTGTTTCGTAAGGGCGGCAAAGCCTTTAGAATCCGTTCCGGCATTCCCGGCTCACCATTTCGGTATTCTTCTAAAATATCTGCATATTCTTTTTCAAAATAAGCTGCTGTATATTTTTCTCCACAGTAGCAATGAAACGCATTTCTCCATATTTCTTTGAAATGTTCTGTATTCTCATAGCCATACACAATCGAAAGATGATTTACATAGTATTTTGTCTTTAGGCACAATGCTTTTTCATAATTATTGATAACAGCAGTTACTGAAATATCATATTCTTTTGCTATATCAGCAAAAGTGTTTTCATACACATCACGAAGCACCCAAACATCATAATTACGACCTTTGTCCATGATATTCTTATATGGAATGTCGTTCAACATAACAATTCTCCTTTCCTCTTAAAGAGTACTATTATATTCTTTAAGAATACAGCGCTGGAATTGTTATGTCAAGGGAAGAAGACTGTTATTCAGCGTTTATCATTCAATAATTCCAATCGCTTTTCAACTGCCGCTTTGATTACGGCTAAATCATCAGAAGGAAGTTGCTCAATTTTCAATTTCAATTGTTCGACTTCTGCAATTTCCTCTTGCAGTCCGTCCAATTCCGACCCGTAAATATATTCTGGCTTCACCTTCAAAACTAAGCATATGCTTTTTAATTTCGGCACACTGGGTAATCGTTCACCACGCTCATACTGTTTCCATGTGCTTACAGAACAATCACATAATTCAGCGGCTTGTTCGATTGTAAGATTCCGTTGTTCCCTCATTTCTTTAATTCGATTTCCAAAACCTTGTTTATCTTTCATTAATATATCACCTTCAAAAAGAGTATTTTGTTACTCTTAAAGCATATCCCAGATAATAGATAATCAACAGACGCAAACAGAGTCTGTTATGACTCTTTAAGAGTTTTTTAGGACCGAAACCAAAAACTCGGAAGAAAAAATCCGGAGTTATCCGCATTATTTTTCTCCAAGATTACGATTCACGGCCTGGGGGCCGCTCATAGTAACGGTTTGGGGCGATATTGAAAGTTTGCTTCGCAAAATCGCCCCGAACTCTTGAATCATGTTCTCACGGAACGCGCAGCTAGCGCGCGTTCCTAACCCGTGAAAAGTAACTCTCCAAGAACATTGCTTTTCAAAAGAAACAACGGCTAGAATATCGAACATATGTACGAACGCAGTGAAAACCCCAGGAGGTGCCACTCCGGGGGTTTTCTCGCTCATTACGGATGGTATACTCATATATGAAATAACTCTTTCCGTGGTTTGTATCTTTCTTTAGTGTAGCAACTTAAAGATACCATAACTCCATACGAAAGGGTTATTTTTTTGAAAAAACTTTTTACTCTCAAGTAACGATTATGATGAGTTTATTTGATGACGAGCAGATTATAAAGACTTAAGCGAAAGACATTGAAAAAGAAACGAAAAAAAAACAGCAGAAAGAATGATAAAAAAAGGGAAAATGACATTGGAAGAGGTTGCAGATTACATTAATCAAAACCGAAGTTATGCAGTTGGGCGAGCTTGCAAAAAGGAAAAATCTGGCGGGGAAAATGGATGACTTTCGTCCTAAGATGTGAAAGCACATTTCCGGGCAAAGGCAAATGAAGAATAATGTGTACATGAACCGTGTTCTCCGCGGCAGACGGGATTATCTTCGGATTCTTTTTCCCGATCTGCCGCAGATCCACAACGAAGGATAAAACAAAATACTGTACTGGTTAACGCTAAAGGCTAGGATACCCTAAAGCGCCCTACGGATTCTTTTAATTCCATTGCTATATCCGCCTGTTCCACGGACTTGCCTGCCACGGCCCCGACAACGTCGGAAACCTCGTCCGCAGACAAAAGGATATTTTGGCTGTTCTCCAGTGTATTCTGGGAAGATTCTGCTACATCCATAATTGCCATGCTTACTTCATGGATAATGGTATCTATGTCTGATGCCATTCCGGCAATCTGGTTGGAAAAACCCTCTATACTGCTTGCGTCCGCCCCATATTGTTCTGCCATATGTACAAACATATCATAATCCGGGGTCACGGTCTGTGTTACAAAATCAAGCAATACCGTAGACTGTCCGGTCAGCTGCCCAAATGCCGCCTGTACTTTTCCAATCGTATCTTGTATTTCCTTTACTGTCAGTGCAGTTTCGCTGGCCAGTTTTCCGATCTCACTTGCCACAACCGCAAAGCCTCTTCCTGATTCCCCGGCACGTGCCGCCTCAATGGAGGCATTAAGGGATAAAAGGTTAATTTGCCCCGCGATGGAGGATATCGACCCGGCCAGCTCACCGATTGACGCAACGATCTTTGCTTGTTCAATACATTCCTTAAGGCTTTCCCTGTGCTGCTTCGCAAGGCTGGTAGCTGCTTCGTACGAATGCCTGCTGTTTTCCTCGATCTTGGCCGCGCGCCCCTTGATTTCATTTGCAAGCCCAAGGCTTTGCTTCGTCTGTTCGGCCAGCACATTGACAGAAGCATTCACATTCTCTACCGCGGCATTGACCTGCTTAGTCGCTGCGCCGCTTGATTCCATATCTGCATTTACCTGATGGATGAGTTCCTGGATCATGGAAAACTGCACCTTTAGCTTTTCCGATGCTTCTTTGAGCTGCGTTGACGAAGCCGTCAAAATATTTGCCTGCCCCGTAATCGCGATCACCATCTCCTTATTGCTGCCATACATCTCATTTAAAGACGCGCCCATTTCGCCCAACTCATCTTTACGCTTTACATCAATATTAGGGATTGTGAAATTCCCATCTGCCAGTTCCCCGGAAAAATTCTTTACTTTTTTAATCTGCTTGGATACCGATGTAATCTGGAAGAAAATCGTAAGACCTATCCAAACCAGCAAGGCAAGCGCAACCAGGGCAAGCTTTAAGCAAAGTTCGGCCACCGGCTTATCCAGTTCCGCCGTTTGTATTGTAATCCCCAGCTTCCAGCCCAGCCTTGGAAGCGTCGTATAATACAGCTTGTTTTCCTTCCCATCTATCGTTACTGCTGTAACCCCGTCTTCCTGCGAAAGCATTTGGTTTCCGGCTTCTGCCATCGAAGGCTCTTCATCCTCCTGAATCTTTTGTTCCATGATTTTTTCCTCGTCCCTGCAATAAAGGTATTTCCCTTCCCCCGTTACAAGGAATCCCCTCCCGGTTTCCATGACTTCCAATTCGCCCACCATCTGCTGGACGGTTTTTAGCATAATCACTACGCTGATGCATCCAACAAATTTCTCGCCCTTATCATACATCGGCACCGAACAGGTAATCATAGCCTGCCCCATCGTCTTGTCAAAATAAGGCGTGGTAAAAAACACTTCCGCGTTCCCTTTTGCTACCGTCTGGTAAAACGTTTGGTTAACATAATCATATTGTTTATTGCTATAAGCATACGTCAGCTTCGCTTTATCATCTTCCTTGTATACAAACGGGGCTACATAACGTAGTTTTGGATCGTAGACATTGGGTGCAAACCAGATTCCGCCGCCATAAATGAATTCTTCTTCAAAAATCATCCGGCCTAAAAATTCTTCATAAGCATCCAGCTTTTCATTTTTGTAGGTAAGCCCTATAATATTTGCCATATGCTTTGCTACTGCCACTGCAGCCTCAATTTCCCAACTGATTTCATTTGTCTTATTGTTCAGCTGGGAATCCATTTGCTGTTTCATCTGGCTGTCGATAATATCCTTGCTGTTTAAAGAACTAATCAGGGTAAGGACTACCATCCCAGCCAACAGTACTGGTATAATCGCGGCTAACATTTTAACGCTTATTTTCCGTCTGTTCCGACTGTTTTTTGCATGCCTTCCCACTGCTTTTTTCTTTTGGCTTTTCTTTTTCTTCATTAGCGCTCCCCTCCATCCGGCTTTCCCTAAAAGTCCTGACAACAGTCTTGCTGTGCTTTCCTTTCCAGTTACTTGGAACTGAAGGCGCCGTTTTGACGGCGCCTTGTTTCTTTACTGTGCTGCTGATACAAATGCATCATTTAACTTGTTGAGAAACTTCTTTCCTGACATTTTTGTCGTAAAAAATTCCTTTGCAAGCGGCGCAAGGTCTGTCGTTACAATCCCTGCCGGCCAGTCGGACATGACCCATGGAATTGTGTTTCCAGATGCCACCGCGTCGGCGATTGACTGCGATACAGGGTCTAAAGATTCACTTGCCATGCCTTCTACTACCGGGATAAATTTAAATTTATCCATAAGGTATGTCTCCCCCGTTTTGCTTGTATACATCCACTCCAAAAAATCTTTTGCGAGAGCTTTTTCATCATCCGGCGCGTCCATATTCACATACCATGCAGTTGGCACGCTGACGGACAGCTTGCTGTTGCCCCGGATTGGGACGGCCGCAATACCCATGTCGAAATCGACGTTATAACCAGCAAGCATGGAATAGCACCAATTCCCCTGGTGGATCATTGCGGTCTTGCCTGCCGCAAATTCCTCACAGTTGCTGTCATAGGTAACATCTGCGGGATTGGTGCAATTTGCGCGAATCCCCTCCATCAGCTTGCCAAATTCTGCAAACGCCTTATTTTTGACAAGGCGCTCCTGCCCGCCAAGTACCTTTTGCAGGTATGTGTCCGGATCCTCCTGTACCGCAAACGGCGCATTTAAAATATGCGCAATCAAAAAGTAATCTTCCTGCGATAAGCCAAGTCCGTTAATCCCTTTTGAACGGCTGTCTTCCAGATAAGCAACCAGCGCGTCTGCACTTGTGAGCCCGGATGCTTCCACCAAATTCCCGTTATATACCAAACCAAATCCTTCTACCGTATAAGGGATGCCTACCGTCTTGCCGGCAATCGTATCCGCCATACCTTCCAGAATTTTATCTGCAAAGGATAAGTCCTTTAAGTCCTCCAGGTAATCGCTCATTTCTCTGGATTCCGCCCCAGGCTGCAGGGAAAAAATAGTCGGCCCATCCCCGTTTGCCAAACCTGTCTTTAAGTCTGAAAAATAACTGTCTCCTGTAGTCTCCTGTAATTCAACTTCCACCCCGGTTTCTTTCGTATATTCTTTTGTAAGAGCGGTTAAATCTTCCATAATCTCTGTCTTCGACTGGAACACTGTGATTTTCCCGCCTTTTTTTAAAGCGCCCCCATCACTGGCTTTACTTCTGGAAGAATCCTGTTCCCCGTCTTCGGCATGGTCTGCCGTGACGTCTTTATCCCCGCAGCCGCCGAGACATACGCAGGCTGCCGTCACAGCTGCCAGTGATAATACTGTATATTTTTTTATTTTTCCCATAATATTTTCTCCTTCCCTATCCCGTAAGGCATGTATGTAACTCTATACGGTTATTCCTCTTCTATTATGATGCCTTCCAAAACAAGCGTTTCAAATGGCCTTAACGCAATGCCCTTGTCCGTCCTGCAGCATGCCTCATAATTGCCCAGCGCCTTATGATACTCTGCCCATCCCGGCTGCAGCGCTGCCACGGTTTCCGCGGCCGACAGGTTATTTAATACGACCAGCTCCTTTTTGCCAAAAACCCTCCGGTAAGCCAAAATATCTGGATTTTCTCTTTCTAAAAATTCAATGCTCCCTTTGGATACAGTCTCCCTCGTTTTGCGCAGTGCAATCAGCCTTTTATAAAACGCCCGGATGGAATCTTGATCTTCCATCTGGGATTCGGCATTTATGGAAAGATAATTATCCGCGGCCTCAATCCATGGGTTCCCATCTGTAAACCCTGCATTTGCATGGTTCGACCATTGCATGAGCGTCCTTCCATTATCCCGTGACCTGGCCGCGAGAATTTCCAGCGCTTCTTTTTGCGAAGCGCCCTGCTCCAGAAGTATTTGATAATAATTTTTGCTCTCCACATCCCGGTACTGGCTAATATTCTGGAAATGCGGATTGGTCATGCCCAGTTCTTCCCCCTGGTAAATATAGGGAGTGCCCCTCATCAGGTGGATGCAGGCTGCCAGCATTTTGGCGGACTGTTTCCAATACCTGCCTTCATCCCCCAGCCTGGATACAATCCGCGGCTGGTCATGGTTGCACCAGAATAACGCATTCCATCCCCCCTCATCCTGCATTTTTACCTGCCACTCTTCAAACAGCTTTTTGAGGGCCATTCTATCCGGTTCCATCAATTCCCATTTGTTCCCATTTTTGTAATCTATTTTTAAATGGTGGAAATTAAAGCACATTGACAATTCCTTTTCTTCCGGGTTGGAATAACGGATACAGTTTGCAATGGACGTAGAAGACATTTCCCCAACCGTTACCATCTGGCTAATCCCCGTGTCATGGACCAGCTCTTTTAAATACTCATGGACATGGGGGCCGTCTGTGTAAAACCTCCTGCCATCCCCTTCCAGATCATCTTCCAATATTTCCGGCTTGGAAATCAGGTTTACCACGTCAAACCGGAATCCCTTCACGCCTTTCCCTTTCCAAAAAAGGATCACTTTTTTCAGCTCGTCGCGTACTTTTGGATTATCCCAGTTTAAATCCGCCTGGGTGACATCAAAAAGGTGCAGGTACCATTTGCCAAGGGACGGCACATATTCCCAAGCCGGCCCGCCGAATTTTGATTCCCAGTTCGTGGGCGGCTTATCCGCGCCGCCCTCCCTAAATATGTAATAATCCTGATATTCCTTATCCCCGGCCAGCGCCTTTTGAAACCATATGTGGTTTGTGGATGTATGATTAAATACCATATCCAGCATCAGTCCAATGCCGCGCTCATTGCACGCTGCAATCAGTTCATCCATATCCTGCATTGTTCCAAATTTTGGCTCTATTTTGCAATAATCGGACACATCATACCCATTATCCTTTTGTGGTGACTGGAACACCGGTGTAATCCATAAATAATCAACCCCCAGGTCTTCCAAGTAATCCAGCCTTTGAATCAGTCCCCGCAAATCTCCGATCCCATCTGCATTCGAATCCTGGAAAGACTTTGGATAAACCTGGTACACTACTTTATCACTAAAATCTGCCATGTTTCCACTCCTTTACTCAAATGTCGCAACAACAGTCTGCTTTTCTGCTGCGTGCATCCCTGTTGCAAATTTTATATTTTGGGCATCTCCTTCATCCGTGATGATGCAGACGGTTGTATCCGGGTGCCCTGCCGCTTTAATTTTTGCACGGTCAAACCGGATCAGCGGATCCCCTGCTTTTACCGCTTGGCCCTGTTTGATCATATAGGTAAAACCGTCTCCATTCATATCCACGGTATCAATGCCGATATGCAGCAGCACTTCCATTCCATTTGCAAGCCGCAGTCCGCATGCATGCCTGGAATCTTCCATCAGCACTGTAACCTCTGCGTCAGCCGGAGAATACAGCACTTCATTTTCTGGCACGATTGCCAGCCCATCTCCCATCACGCCTTCCGAAAATACGCCGTCGTTTACTTCTTTTAGTGTGATGGCTTTTCCTGTTAAAAATGCTTTCAGACTACCCGGTACGCTGGCTTGCGCCTGCATTCCATGATCTGCCTGTGCTTTATTTGCTCCGTTTGCTGTTTCCTCTGCCGTTTCCTGTTCCCCATTGCGTTCTGCCAAAGTCAGTTTTTTCTTTCCTACAAAAACTGTGAGCGCCATCGGAACTATAATTGCAATTAACATACATACGGCAAAGCTTGCCATACTTCCTGGCTGAATAGAAAGTATCCCCGGCAGCCCGCCAACCCCAATGGCATTTGCCGTCGTCCCTGTTGCTACACAGACAATTGCAGCCGCTGCCGAACCAATCATACCACAAATGAACGGAAACGTGTGTTTTAAATTTACGCCAAAGATTGCAGGTTCTGTAACACCCAGATAGCAGGAAATTCCCGAAGGCACGTTTACTTCCTGGGCCTGTGCATTTTTCTTCTGCAGGATAATCATGCCCATCACCGCGGAACCTTGTGCAATATTTGACAACGCAATCATCGGCCACAGCATCGTTCCGCCATAATCTGCGATTAACTGGAGATCAATTGCATTGGACATGTGGTGAAGTCCTGTAATGACCAGCGGCGCATAGACCAGTCCGAATATCGCGCCAAATACAACTTTGAATGAACCTGTAATCCCTGCATAAACTACGGATGATATTCCTGAACCGATTTTCCATCCAATCGGCCCTAAAACAAAGTGCGCTGCCATAACCGCAAGTACAAGGCTGCAAAATGGTACCACAATCATCGAAACAACCTGCGGCGTAATCTTGCGGAAAAACTTTTCCAGGTAAACCAGTGTAAATGCCGCTAAGATTGCCGGGATGACCTGGGCCTGGTAGCCTATCATATTAACCTTTATAAAACCAAAATCCCATTTCGGTATATCCGCGGCAGCCGTCCCCGCAACTGCATACGCGTTCAAAAGCTGCCCTGAAACAAGTGTGAGACCAAGCACAATCCCCAGCATCTGTGTCGTGCCCATCTTTTTTGTCACAGACCAGCAAATGCCTACCGGGAGCATATGGAACACTGCTTCGCCAATCAACCACAAAAAACTGTCCACCCCGCTCCAAAACGTGCTTATGTCGCAAAGCGTCTTTGTACCGTTTTCAAATAGGTATAAGCTGTCAATACAGTTGCGGAATCCTAAAATCAAACCCCCAGTGATAATTGCCGGAATCAGCGGCGCAAATATTTCTGCCAAGGCCGTTACGATACGCTGCAAAACGTTCTGGTTCTTTTTGGCCGCCTGCTTTACGGCATCTTTTGAAACGCCCTCCATGCCGGCTACCGCAATGAAATCATTGTAAAAATCTGCCACCGCATTGCCAATAATGACTTGGAACTGGCCAGATTGTGTAAAACTCCCCTTTACCACTTTCATAGCCTCAATTGCCTTAATATCCGCTTTTGCCGGATCTGCAAGCGCAAACCTCATCCTGGTCATACAATGTGACACCGCCGCAATGTTGTCCCTGCCCCCGACCAAGCGGAGCAGCTCTGTTGCATCTTGTGTGAATTTTCCCATAGTTTTTCTCCTTTCCTTTGATTGAGAAATTTGTTTAAACATGTTACTTATTTTATATCACACTTGTTTAAACATGTTTGGGTTATTTCTGACAGCTGCAAATATGGTCTATCCATGCATACAGCATCCCCATTTTGATTTTCTTAGACGCTTGCATTTCATTCACATTTTTCACACTTGTGCAGTATACTATAACAAATCCAAATATGGAGGTCTTTGCATGAATTTGAAAAGACGCCTTCTCTCACTCCTTTCCATTGCCATCCTGGCAGTTTTTGTAATTGCCGGATGCGGCCAGAACACCACCCCTTCCCAAAAACCATCTTCCAAAGAATCCTCTTCCAAGGAGCCATCTTCCAAAGAACCGACTTCCGAGCCGGCGCTTACGAAAGTCACATTAAATGAAGTCGCCCACTCGATCTTCTATGCGCCTATGTATGCCGCTATCGAAAACGGTTATTTTGAACAAGCAGGCATACAGCTGGAACTGGTTACCGGATTCGGTGCAGATAAAGTTATGGCCGCAGTCCTGTCTGGTGAAGCGGATATCGGATTTATGGGGCCGGAAACAACCGTCTATACTTATAATGAAGGCTCTGCGGATGCCATCGTTAACTTTGCTCAGCTGACACAGCGTGCCGGCAATTTTATCGTAGCGCGCGAACAACACGAAGATTTTAAATTGACAGATTTAATAGGAGCCGAAGTGCTAGGCGGAAGAGCAGGCGGTATGCCTAGCCACGATGTAACATGGGAACAGTTTGCGGCATTTATGCGCATATAGATTCGAAACGTTAAGGCCTGTATCAAGTTCTATTTTCGCATTCTGTCCTGTCCGCACCAGCTCCTTTCACTTCGTAACCGGGAACCACTCGAAATCCATATAGGGCGTTACTATTCACGGCCTGGGGCCGCTCATAGTAACGGTTCGGGGCGATATTTAAAGTTTTGCTGTGCAAAAATCGCCCCGAACTTGAATCATGTTCTCACGAAACGCGCAGCTAGAGCGCGTTCCTGACCCGTGAAAAGTAACTATGGGGCGCTCACTAAAATACTGTTGTAAAATATGCTGTTGAATTTTACATCAA
>CAOKJJ010000168.1 GCA_948468465.1 uncultured Eubacterium sp.
AACAAAAAAATGCAAATATTTCATATCTTTTTCATTCATGCGTTTAATCTGTCAACTGTTCAACTGCTTCAACTGCAAAAAAGGAATGAAAAAATACAACACTTCTATACATTTCAAAAAATCTCCGAACACGGCTATTTACGCAATGCTCAGAGATTTTTTTTACTTAATCTCCTGCAAAACTCAGGATACAATGGATATCCGCATGTCAACACAAATCATCCATCAAACCTCCCCCAGCAAATCTTTCACAACCTCCCCCGCCAAAATCAGTCCCGCTGCTGAAGGCACAAAGGAAAAACTGCCCGGCACAGCTTTGCCTCTGCCGCAGGAAAGCTGTTCATTTTCATCCTCTTGCGGCAAAGACGCAGGTTTTAGCGGCTGTTCTTTGGAATATACGACTTTTAATTTTTTTATCCCTCTTTTTTTCAGCTCTCTTCGCATCACTTTTGCTAACGGACAAACAGATGTCTCATAAATGTCCGCTGCCTGAAACGCCGAGGGATCCATCTTGTTCCCGGCTCCCATCGCACTGATCACAGGCGTGCCTGCTGCCTGCGCCTGCTCAATCAGCATCAGCTTTCCAGTTATCGTGTCAATCGCGTCAACGATATAATCATACTTCGCAAAATCAAACTGATCCGCCGTCTGGGGCAGATAAAACAGATGAAATACACGAACTTCCGCCTCCGGGTTAATGTCCAGAATGCGCTCCTTTGCCACATCGGTTTTATACCTGCCAAGCGTGCTGTGCAGTGCGTAAATCTGCCGGTTCAGATTTGTAATGTCTACCTTATCGTGATCTATTAAGTCCAGCCTGCCAATCCCGCTGCGCGCCAGCGCTTCCACAACGTATCCTCCGACTCCGCCTATGCCGAATACAGCCACATGAGCCTGTGCCAGGCGCTTCATGCCGTCAGGTCCTGCTAATAATTCAGTTCTCGCAAATTGTCCGCACATCTTTCCTCTCTCCTGTTTCTGTTATTAGAGGTTCTGAAAAAGTTTATCGTCAGTCCAGCGATAAATTCAAATATCCCCGTACTGCCGGCAGTCTGTAACTCATCCCGATCAGGCTGCTGCTTATGCTGCTGTCTGCTCCCTGGCCAGCCGTATCCTGCGCGGGCCGTATCACCGTCAATCTGCTGCATGCCCCAGCAATCCGTGGAGCCATAAGTTCCATACATGCCGGATCATCCAGTGTTGTTTCTGTTATGACAGCGTCCTGATTTTGCGTGTAATATAACAGCAGCTCTTGTCTGTCACTGTCGTCCCTGCGCAGGATATAAGCGCCTCCGCCGCTGTCTCTATGCTGCTGCAGAGCAAATGCCACATGCTGTTCGGGCCAGCTTACATATCCATGCTGGCGAAAATATGTGTCCCTCATACTTAGATATGTCTTTGCATCCGCCGGTATCCATGTCCACGCGTCTGACTGCGCCGCTCTGACATTATAGTGTGGCATTTCCATCCTGCTTTTATTAATATAAAAATCAGACTGAAATCCCAAAGGTTTATAAAATCCCCCGATCAGTCCTTCCTCTGCGGGTTCCGCAAGTAACGGCGCCTTATATAATTCGTTCGCTTTTTTAAGCAGCCTTGCAGCAGCGCCGCGGCCGCGAAACTGCGGCCAGACGGCCAATGCATAGACATAACGGATCGGCTGCCAGCAGCCGTTTGCCCCTGGCTGCTCCATCCAGACGTTTCCCGGCAGAAAAAAGGATGCTCCGATCAGCATCCCGTTTTCTTCTTCTAAAAGCACATGTTCATTTTCATACATTGCCTGAAAAAAATCATGGATATAGGCGTCCTCATCAGAAAAGCATTCTTTCCACAGCTGCTTTAACTGTGGAATTTTTGTTGGATCTCCATATTGAATCATAGGTGAAACCTCGCCTGATATTTTTCTACGAGAAACTCCGGCTGATAAGACAGCTTTGCTTTGCGCAGTCCCTCGTCTCCTGTATCTTCTTCCCGATTTACATATGCATAATCCTGACAGTTATGCAGCACAAACTGCTGGTTGATCATCGGATAGGCCCCCTGCACGCTGGCAATCGCTTTTTCAATGTGCACAACATACGTATCGGAATTTAACGGCTCTCCGATGGAAAATGCCACCAGCCTGCCTCCTTTATACAGCATCCCGCCGTCCAGCACAAGCTCTGCCAGATTACGCAGCGCGATGCGGTTAATATGCAGCTCATTTTCCTTTTCTTCATTCCAGCTGTCTGCCTCTGCTTCCTTCCAGACATCCAGAAGACGCATGCACTCTCCCGCGTCTTCCGGCATCATGTCCCGGTACAGCCAGTTATTATCATCTTTGAAGCGCGCGATATGATTTCGCTTGCCGTGCAGCTTTCTGCCGGACAGTGTCGACAGCTTTTCTGTCGTGTATACATAGTCATAATCATCTCTGTTTGTCGTCACCGTATACTGGTTCGGATAGTTTTGCTCCAGCCAGTCCAAATCACTCTGCACGAGCGTTGCAAGCACAAGCTCTTCCTTTTTTTCCCGTGCCATTGCAAGCATTGCATCCAGCACGCCTTTTCTGTCTCCGGCTCCGATCGGAATTGTATAGCAGTCATAGTCGCTGTGATGAAATTGAAAAATCAAACATCCCTTCTCTTTTGCCATCTTCACGCCGTAAATATCACTCCACAAAAAATTGTTTGCAAATGAATATTCACAGGCCTGCCTGTCATCTTCCAGAAGCCGCTGCGTTACCCATTCACGGTCGCGAAACGACAGGCTTTTAAATTCTATCATAAAAAATCTCCCTTATCTGTACAATATTTTCTGTACCGATCTATATCACCACTTATCTGCATGAAGTGCTGATCGCTTCGATCGCGACAGCGCCGCCCCGCACGATTTCAATATTGCCGTGAAACTTCGTTTTCAGCAATTCGATCAGCTCATTATTTCTGCGCTCTGTCAGCTTGCATTCCAGCATCACACTGTCTTCCCCGATATCCGCGACTTCCACGTTAAATACCTGCGCGATGCGGAATACCTGGCTGATCCCGCCGGAATCCAGGTTTTTGACTTTCGCAAATAAAATTTCCTTCATATGAATCGGTACATTTGTCAGATCTATAACCTTAATGACTTCTACCATCCGGTTCAGCTGTTTTTTAATCTGCTCAAACGTAATATCATCGCTCATAACGCAAATCGTCATACGGGAAACCGTCGCATCCTCTGTCGTGCCGACAGTAAGGCTCTGCAGATTGTACGATTTTCCGGAAAAAAGTCCTGATACTTTCGCCAGCACGCCCACCTGGTTTTCCACATACAAAGCGATCCATCTGTTTTTCATCTTTTTCCCTCCCGTTTATTTCAAAATCATTTCACTCATTGGATTGCCGCCTTTTACCATCGGCAGCACCAGCTCGTCTGTCGCAATGAAAAATTCGATTAAAGTCGGCGCGTCGTCATTGCGTTTTGCCTGCTCCAGCGCATCCTGTATCTGCGATTCTTCCGTTACCCGAATGCCGTGCGCTCCGTAGCATTCCGCAAACTTTACGAAGTCCGGCACGTATGGCGGGCATGCTTCATTCGGCCCTTTGCAGGTGTCCGGACATCCTTTTCTTCTGCGCAGGCAGGTCGCCGCGTATCGTTTCCCATAAAACAGCTGCTGCATCTGACGCACCATGCCCAGGTAATAATTATTGAGCAGGCATATCGTAACCGGAGCATCTTGTGTGATAGCAGTGGCTAACTCCTGCATGTTCATCTGAAATCCGCCGTCTCCGGTAATGCAGATGACATTCTGGTATGGCTTCGCTATTTTAGCGCCGATTGCTGCCGGCAGGCCAAATCCCATGGAGCCGAGTCCGCCGGAAGTAATCAGCTTTTTTCTGCCCCCGATCTCTAAATACTGCGTCGCCCACATCTGATGCTGCCCGACGTCAGTTACAATAATCGCTTCTTTATAGATACGGTTGATACCTTCCATAATCATCTGCGGGGTCATGCCGCGGTCTTTTCGCATTTCCAGCGGATTTTCATCGTCCCAGCTTTGAATCTGCTCCACCCATTTTTCCGTATCCTGCGCCTCTGCCCACTCGCACAGCTTTTCCAGCGCCAGCTTCGCATCCGCCACAATCGGAACGTCTACCACAACGTTTCTGGAAATTGCAGCCGTATCAATGTCAATGTGAATAATTTTCGCATGCGGTGCAAACTCATTTAAATCACCGGTAATCCGGTCGTTGAATCTTGTCCCGATCGAAAACAGCACATCGCATTTGCTGACCGCAATATTGCAGGAATATTTTCCATGCATGCCCGAATTGCCCAGATATAACGGATGTTTTGGCGGCAGGGCGCCCTTCCCCATAATCGTTGTTACAACCGGAATATGCGTGCGTTCCGCAAATTTTTGCAGCTGTTCATTCGCTCCGCTGACCGCAACGCCGCCTCCTGCCAGTATCAGAGGACGCTTTGCTACTTTCAACAGCCGATACGCTTTTTTCAGCTGGCCGATATGCACGCTCTCATTTGGTTTATAGCCGCGGATATGCACTTCGGACGGATATTCGCTGTCGCCGGACTGCACCTGAATGTCTTTTGGAATATCCACAAGCACCGGGCCTGGTTTGCCGGTCCTTGCAATGTGAAACGCCATTTTTAAAATCCGTCCCAAATCCTTGCGGTCACGTACCGTCACTCCGTATTTTGTCACAGACTGCGTCATTCCTACAATATCCACTTCCTGAAACGCGTCGTTTCCAATCAGGCCAAGCGGCACCTGTCCGGTAATGCACACAAGCGGAATGCTGTCGTAATGCGCGTCCGCAAGGCCCGTAATAATGTTCGTGGCTCCAGGCCCGCTCGTAACGAGACAGACGCCGACTTTTCCTGATGCTTTCGCATAGCCTTCCGCTTCAAAGATCAGTCCCTGTTCATGTCTTGGCAAAACGACCTGGATATCCTCCTGTTTATATAATTCATCAAAGATATCCGTAACCATCCCGCCAGGATATCCGAATATCGTATCCACGCCTTCTTCCCGCAGCGCTTTCACAAATAATTTTCTACCTGTTATATCCATGGTTATGGTTCCTCCCCTCTGCTATATATTTGCGAAAATAATAAATAATATCAAAATACGTCTGCTCTTCACTCTCAGCCGCAAGCTCCCATTCGGGCAGCTGATCCAGATTAGGGGCATATGCATCCGCACCGTACGCAAAGTCTATCTTTGTTACATATGCCGTGCTGCATTCGTCCAGCAGCTGGCGGTAAACACTCTCACCGCCTATCACAAATACATCATCTGTATGATACCGCGCTAATTTTTCATGCAGCTCGTCCAGTGAATGAACGACGACGGCATCCCCCGCTTCATAATGCCTGTCGTGTGTCAGCACCAAGTTAATACGGTTTGCTAAAATGCCGTTTGGAAGGCTTTCTAACGTCTTTCTGCCCATAACAACCACTTTGCCCTCCGTCATCTCACGAAACAGGCGCAGATCATCCGGAATGCGTACTAACAGCTGGTTTTTACAGCCGATTCCCCAGTTTGCATCTGCAGATACTATGATATTCACAAAAAAAGCCCCTTTCTTACCTGTGATCTTACAGCCAGGCCGCATGCACTCCTATTGCAAATCCGCGTCATCAATCGCTTTTCCAATATCATGCCGCATATATTTGTTTTCAAAATTCACCCAGGTAACCGCTTCGTATGCTTTCTGGCGCGCCTGTTTCAAATCTTCGCCTTTTGCGGTAATGCCAAGCACCCGGCCGCCGTTTGTCACGATTTTGCCGTCTTTTTGCGCGGTGCCCGCATGAAAACAATAAAAATCTTCTCTTTTATCAAACGCGTCCAGCCCCTCGATCGGATATCCCTTCTGATAGGCAATCGGATAGCCGTCAGACGCAAGCACGACACAGACAGCCGCATTGTCTTCAAACTCCAGCTCGATTTCCTCCAGCCTGCCTTCCACGCATGCCTGCATCACCTCGATAATGTCATTTTTCATCCGCGGCAGCACAACCTGAGCCTCCGGATCGCCAAAACGGGCATTGTATTCCAGTACCTTCGGCCCATCCTCTGTCAGCATCAGTCCAAAGAAAATAACTCCGGTAAACGGCCTTCCTTCTGCCGCCATTGCATCCACAGTCGGCTGATATATATATTTTCTGCAAAACGCGTCTACTTCATCTGTATAAAAAGGACTCGGCGAAAAGGTGCCCATGCCTCCGGTATTTAAACCCTGATCTCCGTCTTTTGCGCGCTTATGATCCTGCGCCGAGCTCATGATCCGGATGGTCTTTCCATCGGCAAATGACAGCACAGACACTTCCCGTCCGGTCATAAACTGCTCAACGACCATCCGCGTGCCGGCATCTCCGAATTTTTTTTCTTCCATAATCGTCCTGACGCCTTTTTCAGCCTCCTCCAACGTATTGCAGATCAATACGCCTTTGCCGAGCGCCAGTCCGTCCGCCTTTAATACAATCGGCATTTTTGCTGTCTTAAGATACGCCAACGCGGCATTTGGATCATCAAACGTTTCATACGCGGCTGTCGGAATGCCGTATTTTTTCATCAGGTCTTTGGAGAATGCTTTGGAACCTTCTAAAACAGCGGCATTTTTCCGCGGACCGAACACTTTCAGTCCTTTTTCTTCAAATACATCTACAATTCCCCCGACTAACGGGTCATCCATGCCGATAATCGTTAAGTCTACCGCATGTTCTTCTGCAAAATCCGCAAGTTTTTCAAACTCCATCGCCGCAATCGGAACACACTGAGCGATCTGCCCAATGCCCGCATTTCCCGGCGCACAGTAGATTTTATCTACTTTTGCGCTTTTCGCTGCACTGACTGCAATCGCATGTTCCCGTCCGCCGCTGCCTACGATCAAAACTTTCATCATGAATTCTCCTTATACACAATCATTTTAATTTGAAATTACTACTCTGCCATCTACAACAGATACTCTGCCGTCAGCGATTAACTGAACCGCCTCCGGCAAAATCTTCCACTCCGCTTCTTCCATCACCCGCTTCTGCAGCTGCTGCGGCGTATCGCCCTGGCGCACTTCCACCGCCTTCTGTAAAATAATCGGCCCGGTATCCGTACCTTCATCTACAAAATGCACTGTTGCCCCGGTAACCTTTACGCCTCTTGCAAGCGCGCTTTCATGTACTTTGAGTCCATAATATCCAGCGCCGCAAAAAGACGGAATAAGTGACGGATGAATATTAATCATACGGTTTTTATACTTTTGTATGAGTATTTCCGGTAATATCACAAGATATCCGGCCAATACAACCAGATCAATCTTTTCTTCTTCCAGCTTTTGCAGCATCGCGTTTGCAAACGCGTCCTTATCCGCATAATCCTTCGGTGCCATGCAGCAGCTTGAAATCCCATGCTTTTGTGCGCGCTCCAGAGCGTACGCGTCTTTTTTATTGCTGATGACAAGCGCAATCTGCGCGTTTTGAATCTTCCCCGCGCCGGCCGCGTCTATTAAAGCCTGCAGATTTGTCCCGCCGCCAGATACGAGCACCGCCAGTCTTAACATAATGTCACTCCTTTTTCTCCTTCCTCCAGTTCACCGATCGGATAGGCCGCCACACCCGCTTCTTTTGCCGCTTTTATAGTCAATTCTATTGTCTGTGCCGCCTGCGCCGCATCCACTGCCATCACCATCCCGATTCCCATGTTAAACGTATTGTACATCATCTGTTCTTCTACATTTCCTTTTTCTGCAAGCAGCTTGAATATTTCCGGCACCGGATAACTGTCTTTTCGAATCACGGCACGCATTCCATCCGGAAGCATACGCGGCACATTTTCATAGAATCCGCCGCCGGTGATATGGCTGCAGGCCTTGATCCGTACGCCTGCTTCTTTGATCTTTTTCAAAGTCTGTACATAAATGCGGGTCGGCGTTAATAATTCTTCTCCAAGCGTACGGCCCAGCTGCGGAATGTAAGTGTCCAGCACTTTTTTATTATCTGCTTTTTCTTCCTGATTTAAATCAAAAATCTGACGGACAAGTGAAAATCCATTCGAATGCACGCCGGATGACGCCAAACCGATCAGTACGTCTTTCTTTTTCAGATCCCTGCCCGTTATAATGTCCTTCTCATCTACAACACCTACCGCAAATCCGGCAAGATCATATTCATCCTGTGGATAAAACCCCGGCATCTCCGCCGTCTCACCGCCAATCAGCGCTGCGCCTGATTGTCTGCAGCCTTCAGCGACGCCGCTTACGATTGCTTCTATTTTATCCGGATAATTTTTTCCGCATGCAATATAATCCAGGAAAAACAGCGGTTCACCGCCTGCACATGCAATATCGTTGACACACATTGCCACGCAGTCAATGCCGACCGTGTCATGCCTGTCCATTAAAAAAGCCAGCTTTAATTTCGTACCGACACCATCCGTACCAGAGACAAGCGTAGGTTTTTCCATCTGTTTGAACGATTCCATCGAAAAAGCTCCGGAAAAACCGCCCAGATTCGTTAACACCTCCGGCCGCATCGTACTCTGTACGTGCTTTTTCATTAATTCTACGGATTGATAACCCGCCTCAATATCCACTCCAGCATTTTTGTAATCCATGTTTTTTCCTCCTGTTTTTTGTCCTAAGGAACTGTATGTAAATAACTTAAAGCAGTTGCACAGGATTTTTCTTCGAGAGTGCTGTTCAAAAATCAGGCGCATAGCGGGCTATGTAACTGATTTTTGAACAGTGCTATCGGAGAAAAAGACAAGCAAATGGTTTAAGTTATTTACATACAGTTCCTAACCATCTGTCTCTAGCCATAATGCCACATCTTTAGAAAAATTTCAAGAATACAGATGCAATTACATTACTGTTTTTGGCTCCTGAACTATTACGAACTGTTACTTCACGTACAACTCTGCTTCGCATGCTGTCTTTTTTAAATATCGTATGACTTCCACCGGGTACTTTCCGACTGCTGTTTCATTTGTAACCATAACGGCGGATGCCCCGTCAGCGACTGCATGAAAGATATCGGATACTTCCGCGCGTGTCGGATATGGATGGTCCGCCATGGATGCAAGCAGCTGCGTTACGACCAAAAACGGTTTTCCTTCCTTTTTGCATGCTTCTGAAATCGTTTTCTGCGCAGCCGGCAGTTCCCACAGCGGCATATCGTTTCCAAGGTCACCTCTTGCTATCACAACCATATCCGCGGCAGGTAAAATGTCTTGTATTTGATTCATACCTTCGCGGTTTTCAATTTTTGCAAAAATGCGGATATGTTTCAAACCGTTTTTATTGAGCGCCTGTTTTACTTCCAACAGCTGACTGCCCTTTGTCACAAATGGCTGCATCAGCGCTGTTACGCCATAATCTTTTGCCATCCGTATATTTTCCATGTCCTGGACTGTCAGAACTGGCCCGCAGATCTGTTTGCCCTGAACTTTCAGGCTTTTTTTATCCTGCAGGATGCCCGCGCGCAGCACACGAGCCGTCACCGCAGGCTTTACAGATGTAACGACAAGTTCTATCTTCCCGTCATCCAGCAGGACATGGTCGCCGGGTTCCAGTACAGACAGCACCTGCGGCTCTACCGGTATCATGTCTGCCTGCGGCTGCATGCAACTGGAGTCTGTAAAAATGATTTCCTGTGATTTTTTTAGCTGCAGCGGTGCATGCAGCTCTCCAATCCTTACTTCCGGGCCCTGCATATCAATTAAAAGCTCCGGCTGAACGCCCGCACGCTGCGCGGCCAGCTGGAAATCGTGCAGCATTTTGCCGCTCTGTCTCAGGCTCGTATGAGACAGATTCAGCCGCATGCCCGTCATTCCTTCCAAAAACATCTTTTCCAATATATCCGCCTGCGCACAGGCTGGCCCTAATGTAGCGAAAATTTCTGTCATGTCCATCCACCATCATTTCATTTCCTGATTTTACAAATATGTTTATTTTACCTTACTTTTCGTTAGATAACAAGACCAACATGAGATTCACCGCTCAAATCCAGTCATATTCTTTCCGAGATTGCGCTACTGGCCGATGATATTGGAATCATTGACCACGGCATGCTCTTAGAGGAGGAAAGCCTTGCGCCGCTGGAGGCAAAGAGCAGCAAGCATATCCGCTTTACTGTCTCGGATACGACACAGGCGGCAAGAATTTTGGAACGCAGCTTCCATGAAACCCAGTTTACCATACAGGACGACCACAATATGCGACTGCATAATCTGGATATTTCTGTCGGGAAGCTTGTCACCGCTTTAGTAGAAAACAGCCTGGAGGTATCACAAGCCGCAACCTCAGAAGAAAGCCTGGAAGATTACTTCAAACGCGTGACAGGGGGTGAGGGGATTGCTTAACAATGCCGCAAGTTTCTATTGATATGCGCATAAAAAAGGCGTATAATACATAATATAAGGAGGACACAATATGACAGTTCGGGAAATACTAAAGGTGCTTCGCAAAGATGGATGGTACACCACCAATCAGGAAGGCTCCCACATAAGCCTAAAGCACCCAACAAAGCCCGGAAAAGTCACAGTACCAAATCACAACGGGGACTTGAAACCGGGAACACTAAACAGCATTTACAAGCAGGCGGGCCTTAAATAGCCCTACTGCCTGCAGTTATTATAGAAAGGAGCAAAATTTATGCAGAATTTAACTTATCTTGCAGTCTTTGAGCCATCAACGGACGGCTCATACAGTATCTACTTCCCTGATTTACCCGGATGTATCAGTGTTGGGAACAATCTGAAAGAAGCCGCACGTATGGCAGCAGAAGCCGCAAGCCTCCATGTTTACAGTATGGAATGTGACA
>CAOKJJ010000169.1 GCA_948468465.1 uncultured Eubacterium sp.
AAGCACGACGATTATCGGGCGTAGTGACAACATATACCCGGGAATTTAAGATTACCTTATGAAAATTTTCCCATTTATTATACTCTAACGCAGGAGCAAGTTTTCTAGCCGACCAAAATTCACTCCCATCATTTGTGATATGCTTTATCTCTTCAAATCTTTTATATTCTTTGTCTTTTAACTGACTCATGTTACCTCCAACAAACTCTAATATCTGTTGCATAACTTTTTCAAATTATTTAAGATTCTTGTTCTTTTCACTCTTTGAATGGTATAGCATAATATTCGTTATACTGCCAATTCACATATTGTGATGAATATTCCAATAAAAATAAAATTTACACAATGCTCCGTTTTATCAACGGTATCTGTATATGGATTCCCTGAAATCCTCTGGCGCTTTTTCCATTATCAGAAGAAAACCTATAAATCAAGGCTTTCCAGAGGAGTGGTGCCTACTCGAACTCTGCATCATTTTCTGTTTTCCCCTATCCATTTCACAGCAAAATCAACCAATGCCCTTTGGCTCATCATTGAAAGCATGCCATTTCCTAAAGATACATGGCGCACCTTCCCTGTCTGCTCAAACGCCTCTCCTATTGCCGAAAAATCTTCTCCATCTACCGCTAAAGTCTCATAGGACTTCCATACCCGCTGTCCGTTCAGCTGTATGGCACTGCTTTCCATGACCGTATGCTTATTTGGATATTCAGCCCTTACATCCGCCAAATGAAGGGAAGTATTCTTATTATAACCAACGCCAGCCAGTAAAACAAATCCATCAAGTTCATACAACCGGCCAATGGGTGAGCTGTCTCCAAAAATATCAGACAGGTCATGATTTTCTGTCAGATACTGTGCATAACGTCCCCATGCCGCTACTGACCTTGCAGGGTGATCGCTTCTCAGTGTCCCCGGCCACTGCCGGAACATTTCTGATACGGCGCCCATTGTATTGGTCGGTGTAATCCGTTTGTCATAAGCAGGTATATATTCACGTATGGCCGGCCACCATTCCTCCGGTTCCTGCCAGTAGACGCCTGCCGCCGGATCTAAATTCTTCCATGACTGTGTCGGCATCATAATGGTACCTTCCTCACCAACACTTTCAAGCAATGCTTCAATCACGGACTGTGCGCCGCCGCACACATAACCCAGGCTGCTTAACGATGTATGCACCATAACAGCCTGCCCTTTTCGGACACCAATTTCCTTCAACGCAGTTTTAATATCATCCGGAGTTACCAGTTTTCTTTTTTCCATCTTATTATTCCTCCCATCCACTTTCTAGCAGTTGTATTAATAATAATATGAACCACGAAAAATAGCAAAGGTTAAACGCATAACCCTTAACAAAATCCAGACTCATTCTTTGTGCAAATTTACGTCACGCACACTGTCACGCTCTATGAGGGTTACAGGCAGCACCACATTCGTATCTCTGCAGTCCCCATTTCTTAACTGGTTCAGTATGTTAACTGCCAAAGCTGCCCTTTGCCTGCTATCCTGTTTGATTGTAGTCAGTGCCGGTACAAACTTTTCGCTTTCCCTCACATTGTCAAACCCGATGACCGATATATCCTCCGGAACAGACACCTCCACACTTTTCAGGAATTGCATAAAATCCATGGCATAATAATCGGACACCGCGAAAACTGCTGAATATTTTTTTATTTTTCCTAAATGTTCCATGTAAAAAATGCCGCGCGTCTTCTGCTCCATCGGAATAACCATAAGTTCCGCATCTGGAATCTCACTTTTTAATCCCATAAATCTTTCCATATCCATGCAAATATTATTATCCGATATGCAAAGCACCGCTTTGTGCCCCCTCCTTTTCAGATAACGTCCAGCCTGTGCCCCGCCATCAAAGTGATCGAACTCAATATTTACAATATTTCCGGAACTTTCCATATATCCATCATAGACCACGAACGGAATATGCATCTGTTCCCTTAATTTTTTATAATCCTGTTCACAATAGCCAGTTAAGACCATCCCTTCCATATTCCACATGGACGCAAACTTTGGAATCTCATCCCATTTATCCGTCACTTTCAGCATAAGGAATTTTCCCGCCTGCTCTATTTCTTTTGCCAGTGCATTCACCGATGCGGAAATAAACGGATCCTCCAGTGTGTGTCCTTCATATTTTTCATGGTCGTTGATAACCACTCCGATAATTTTCGAATTATTTTGTGCCAAAAGTATCCCTGCCATACTTGGAATGTATTGTCTCTCTTCCAAAAGCTGCTGCACGCGTTTCACCGTTTCGTCTGATATTTTCTTTGTCTTCCCATGAATAACGTTCGATACGGTAGCAGTACTTACTCCCAGTTCATCGGCAATATCGACAATCCTGACTCTTCCACTTTCCATATACCTTAATCCTCTCTTTTCTGTATAACTGTCACTGTTTTCTGTCATCGTATATTCTTTATCTTCTTCAGGAATATATCGGCATATTGGAAGTAATTATCAGAAGCAGTAGACGAAATTGTAAAAGTATCTGGTATAAAAAAGTATTTATTGCCGGAAGTTAGGAACTGTAAGGTTCCTTAAGAATTAAAAAATTTGTCTCATTGACTTTTAATCACAGATGGCATATAATAGTAATGTTGCTAATAGTAATATATGGAGGAAAACCGATGGACAATATTATTCTCGGGCTTTTACTTATGTGCAATAGAACAATCTATCAACTAAGGGAACGAATAGATAAAGGCATCAATTTGATGTATAGCAGCAGTATGGGAAGCATACAGGCAGCTATAAAAAAATTGCTGAATCGTGGGTTTATCAGCTATGAGGAAATGGTTGATCATGGAAAGTATAAGAAAGTTTATTGCATAACCGAAAGTGGAAAGCAACATTTTTTTGACTGGATAAATGCACCCATAGAAGAGCAAAGCCCTAAAAGCCCAGAATTAGCAAAGGTCTATTTTATGGGATTTTCGGATAAAAAGAACCGTGAAATAAACATACAACAGCATTTAATATTTTTGAATGAAAAATATAAAACGTTAGCGGCAATATGTGAAGAAGCAGAAAATGTCAAGATTTCAAATGAAAATAAAGATATACTTAACTATCAGTTTGTTTCCGCTCTTTATGGCAAAGAAATGATGAAATTTAATATCGGCTGGTTTGAAAGTTTGTTAAGAAAGATGAGGAACGGTGAACTATGAAACAATATCATTTAGAAGAATCCCCTATTGTTTATTATATCAGCAGAAAGGAAAAGACGGAGTGGATACTTTTTATACATGCTGCTTTTGTAAATCACAATATGTTTCAAGCTCAAATTGACTATTTTCAAGATAAATATAACATTCTTACCCTTGATATTATCGGTCACGGTAAATCAACAAAAGTACGAAAAGGCGATAGTATAGATAAAATGTCCTCGTGGATAAGCAAAATCCTAAAAACAGAAAAAATAAAAAAGGTACATATTGTCGGGATTTCATTGGGTGCAGTATTAGCACAAGACTTTGCTAACCAGTATCCAGAAGCCGTACACTCACTTGCTTGCTTTGGCGGTTATGATATAAACAATTTTGATGTCAAAATGCAAAAAGAAAACAGCACATCACAGCTGCTTATGATGTTCAAAGCTATATTTTCAATCAAATGGTTTGCAAAGTCAAATAAAAAAATATCTGCTTATACTTTGCAGGCTCAAAATGATTTTTATGAGATGAATATTCAATTTCCTAAAAAATCGTTTATGTATTTAGCTTCTTTGAAGAGCATGATAAATGTTCGGCAAGCAAAGCCAAGGAACTATCCTTTGCTGATTGGCTGCGGAAAATATGATATTCCTATGGAACTATCAGCCGTAGAAATGTGGAAGAAAAATGAGCCAGAAAGTGATGTGATTATTTTTGAAGGGGCAGGACATTGCGTAAATATGGACACGCCAAATAAATTTAATGCTGTTATGGAGGATTTTTGGTTAAGTGGAATTGGAAGGTGAAACAACTCCGACGTTTCGTATGATACCATGCGTCGGAGTCTTTGTATTCTCTATATTTCATGCCGCTGTCTCCATACATCCGCTTCTTCCAGCAGGCATTCTATGCAGTGCTGCTTACCTTGCGTATAACTTCTTCTGTCACCTGAAAACTGTAATGCCAGTTTTTTCTTACAGGCATCATATAACATCGTTTTATCAGGATGGCAATTCAGATAATCCCGAAAATTGATATAGTTCTTCCACTCTGTCCCATTCCATTTGACTGCATGGATATGATGTGTACGCGTATCTTTTTCAAAATCACCCATCACAAATAACATTTGTCCGGCAACATCTTCTCCGCGAAAAACAAAATTATGTTCTTCTAACAGTTTCCTATAAGGTAAAATATCATTCAAATCACGCAGGCCAATTACAATATCAATAATTGGTTTTGCATAAATAGAAGGAATCGCAGTACTTCCGACATGCTGAATATCAACAGCGGCATTTCCTAAAAGCTGCTTCAATCCCAAAATTACCTTTTCAGCATTTTTATTCCATTCCTCCTGATGGGATAATAGTTCCACGCTTCCTCTTTTTAATCCTGTCATTCTTTTCATCCTGTCATTCTTTTAGCCGGGCATCTTGCGGCTCTCTTTCTGTTTTTGCAATTTGATGAATCATCTCCGAAAAACCTTCTGAATCCGACTCTAATAAACCATGCGTCATATTTTCCATCAAAAACATTTGTTTATATGGCGCATTTACTTCTTCAAAATATTTCTGTGCTAATTTGTAGTTTGTCTGATAGTCCTTATCTCCATTTATATTATAGAATGGCACTTCATAATCCACCCTGTCTTTCAAAGAGAACGAAGCAAATTCCCTGGAAGCAAAAAAATCCATGTATACACTCCTATCTCTCTTGAAATAATTGATCCAATCCATAATAGAATAGTTCGGATTAAATATGACTGCTGCAGCTAAATTGTAATCCGAACCATTTACCATCATGTCATAGCCGTATTTTTGCATAATTGCATTTCTTGCGCTAATATGTTCCATCGTGATATTGTCCGGTGTTAATTGCTTTACCAAGCTCAAAGTTTCCTCGTCACCCTCAGCCCACAAGATTGCTTCCTGCCTGAAAGCTTCCTCATTTTCCCGGTAATCGACAAGCTGTCCTGTTCCGATAAAACAATCATAATATTCCGGGTATTCAAGTACCAGATTTGCTCCGTAAATAGAGCCCCACGAATGTCCAAGAATTGTAATCTTATCTTTCGACAAGTAATCCAGCAGAAACTCTGTGACTTCCTTTCCATCTGCCATAAATAATTCCCGTGTCAACACAATCGCATTCTGTTTCGCATCGTAGCTTTTTCCGCAATTACGCTGGTCCCATGTTGCCACAGTATATACATCTGCCCATTTTCTCGTAAACGCGTAATCAATATCACTTGTTGCCGAGCCTGGACCGCCATGCAAATACAGCAGGACGGGATTATCTATGTCCTCTCCATAAATATTCATCCACTGCTTCGTGCCATTAACGTCAATATACATCGATTCGTTAATACCGCCATCCGGGGTTTTGCTGTAAATTGCCCTTCCTGCCGCCCTAACGAAAAAGAAGGCCGCAAGCAACGCCAAAATAACAAGTGCTGTCCATTTTATAAATTTAAATATTATACATTTTCTTTTCATTCTAATGTCACCTACAGTTCCCAGTTTATCGCTCTATTCAGCACCCTGATAAACGGAAATCCGATGCCGATGGCTGCAGCCTAACGCATTTTCCCTATCCTTATTATACGGAAACAAAAAGGTTCATACCCGGTTCCGGTTTTGATGCTTCTCCGGTTTTCGTATAGATTACTGGCTCTGTCTTCTTAACATCTGCTGTTTTTTCTTCGGATATGCCATTGTCTGCGTCAGTCTGAACCGGATCTGTCTTCTCGTCCAGTGCGGTCTTTCCACTTTCGCTTATGCTTACAGTATCCGTATCTTCCTTCCTAATTTCCGCTATCCTCTTTTCCAGCTCATCACGCTCTTCCCTGCGCTTTTGAATGGCGTTTTCCTGCTCCGTTTTTGCTTTTTCCCCTGCCTCCTTTGCATCCTCCTTCATTCCTTTTTCTACTTTCTGTTGGTAGTCCTGCGCCTTATCTGCAAATTCTCCGACATATCCCATTGCCCGCTCCATGACGGCAGTATCGCCTCTGCGTTCTGCGTCTTTATAGACACGCAAGGGTGTATTCAGCAGCTTCATATTCATACTCGCCCCTGCAAGGCCTTCCATTGTTTTCGTATGCATAATTGTCCCTCCTTTGAATTTTGCCATCATTCCAAAAATACCGGAAAACAGTGCGTATTTGCCACCATCTCCCGGTATTGATACCACACTAAAGATCTGAATCTCTTTTATTCTGATGCTGATTCTGATACTTATTCCGATACTGACGCATTCTGCCGCCTGTATGTATCATTGTCTTTCTGGCTTAACTCGTTTTCCACCTGCGCCAGCTTTTTCTCCAGCTCCCGGATTTTATTTTCATCCCCGTAAGCTGACTGGATCTGCTGCTCCAGCTGCTGCTTTTTCTCTTTCAGCTGCTTGATTTCCCGGTCAACCTGATCCGTATTTGTGACACATTTCTCCGCAGGCTTTGCCTGGCTGTCTCCGCCTGCCTTCGGCGCTTTGCCAGCTTTCGGGTCATCAAAAAAGATTTTCCGGCTGCCGTTCTCGTCCTGGCCTACCCGGTACAGTCCCGTAGGCTTTTGCCCCGATGTTTCGCTGCTGATATATGCGTCCTGTGGTTCGCTCAGCTTACTGGTGTTTTTTCCTTCCGCAGCCTTCTCTGTTTCTTTTGGCTTTTCCGTCCTCTCTGCATAGTCGATTCCAAAATGATCATAATTTCCATGAATCTGCATTGCCATAAGCATGTTACTCCTTCCATTTGATATTGTCAAGAAACTTCTTTGCAGCCGCACTCCGCCGCAGACAGCTTCCTTTTTCTTTTTTCGGTTATAGAAGATAACATTTTAATCTATTTGCTGTGGGCTGCTTTTCAGATGCTGTGGAATGATCAGCTGTTTTTTCTGCAATACCGGCCGGCCCATTTTGTAAGGGCTAAGGAACTGTGAAAAAATAACTTTGCAATTTACTTGTCTTTTTCTCCGATAGCGCAGGGCAAAAATCAGTTACATAGCCCGCTATGCGCCTGATTTTTGCCCTGCACTCTCGAAGAAAAATCCTGCGTAACTTGCTAAAGTTATTTTTTCACAGTTCCTAATGAAAGCATAACGATCCATAAAACATATAAGAGAACAGGTACAGCAGGGAACGTGTAATTTACGAATCCAAATCCAGGCACGCTCCTTACAGCAGACACAGTATAATCATCCTGCTTTTCGGCACATACAGGTATCCCCTTGTGGTATTCCAGGGCTTTTGCCTGCTGATAAGGACATTATAAAATCCAAATGTCACAGAAATGTCCGAAACGGCATAAAAAATGCGGATGAAATGTTACAAGACCCGGACATTGCCGGACAGCCGGGAATATCCGTCTGCCACATGTTATCTTGCGGGGAGCATGACAGAAAACTCTGAACCTTGCCCCGGCGTTGAAGCCACTTTGATATAGCCGCCCTGCCGTGTTACGATCTCGCGGGTCAGATACAGGCCAATGCCCACGCCCTGCTGTTCGTGTACTTCTTCCTCACGATAAAAGCGCCGGAAAATAGCGGCCTGATTACTCTCCGGGATACCCTTGCCGGTATCGGACACACTAAGCTTTACATACATTTCCCATTGTTCAGCCAAGATCTGGATAGCTCCTCCAGCCGGGGTATATTTCACTGCATTGTCCAGCAGATTAAACAGAGCCTCCGCCGTCCATTTGCTGTCATGGAAAAGCCAAAGATCCTCCGGGCAATCCACCGTTACGGAAATATTCTTTTTCTCCGCTGCATATACAATACTGCTTAAAGCCATCGCCAACGTATCAACCACAGGAGCGTCTTTCTTCTCCAGTCGTATTGCTCCCGTTTCCAGCCGGGAGGTCTTCACAAGAGCCTGAAAAAGAAACTCCAGCTTGTCCGTCTGATTTCGGATGCCCTGCAGGAACTCCCGCCGCTCTTCTTCTGTGACAGACTTTGAAAGCAGCGTATCCGTCACCATTTTCAGATTGCTTACCGGTGTTTTCACCTGATGGGAGACATCCGACACCAGCATCTGCAGCTCCTGCCGTTCCTCATCCACCTTCCGCCGGTTCTCCTGCATGATCCCATATAACCGTGAAAGACGGTAGCTGATACGGGCAAAGAGTGTTTCACTGTCCGCAGCGCGCACAGGCTCTCCGCTTCCGCTTATCATCTGATCCATTGCCCGGCACAGCTCCCTGGTAAATACGGAAAGCCGTTTGCCAAAGGCAATCGTCAGAAGGAACATCCATACAAGGGCACAGAGCGTCAGCAGCATGCCGCAGGTTAGCATCCACATCTGTCCTGTCACCGCAAAGAAAACTGCGCAGATGGCCAGCATGGAAACTGCCATACCGCCGCTGACCAGCAGGAATATCCTTTTTACAGAGATCCGCCCCAGATTCATTTTCTCTCGCCTCCCATCCACTGATATCCGATTCCATAAATCGTTTTAATATAAGTATCGCCATCAGCCTCAATCTTGCCCCGGATACGGCTGATGGAGGTTGTCAGTGTGTGTTCGTCCACATAGTTTTCCTCCGCATCCCACAGCCGTTCCAGAAGCCGCTGCCTGGTCAGGATCTGTTTGGAATTTTTGCAGAACAATTTCAGCATTTTATACTCCATAGGGGAAAGGGCAAGGGACTTCCCATTCAGCGCAGCAGTCTGCTCCGAAAAGTCCAGGAACAGCCTGCCGTCATCATAGAAATCCTTTGACAGCCCCCGGTGTTCCAGCATCGCGAACATTGCCCGTATCTTCCGCAGCAGCGCCCCAATCGAAAAGGGCTTGGTAATATAATCCACCGCCCCGGCTTCATATCCCCGGATCTGGTCGCTCTCCTGGTCATTGGCCGTCAGGAAAATCACCAGCGTGTCAGGGTTCTCCGGCTTTATAAGCCTGCACAGGTCATAGCCGCTGCCATCCGGCAGGTTGATATCCAAAAGTACCAGGTCATATTCCGACTGAAGCAGCAATTCTGCAGCTGTACCTGCATTCAGGGCTGATACGGTATCATAGCCCTCAGAAATCAAGTTATAGGTCAGCGTTTTATTTAAAAGGGTATCGTCCTCTACCAGTAAAATCTTTTTCATATCCACACTCCTTTAAGTTTCTATCGTGAACAGCGGATTTTTTGCCATTCACTATAGTTTAACAGGAAAATGTCCGCGAAATGTTACAATTTCATTGTAATCCTCTGTTGTTAAAATGTATTTATCTCTTTATGTGATAAATATATCTCTTGTTTTGGTTTGTGTCAAATAGGAAAGAATTCCTATTTCATGAATTTCATTTGATTTTTCTTTGGCAGTCACATATAATACAAGTAGGGAAATTCCTGCTTTCCATATTTTTGCTTATAGAACTACAATTATTTTATAAGACAGGAGGTGAAAGATATGTTAGCAAATGCTTTTGTTGACCATATTTCTTTTATTGTGGAGGGCGGCACTGTCCGTATCGTTAATTCTGCTATCTATGCCATGCAGATGCTCCATTAGATAAGCTTCTATCAATAGCCTTACTGACACTCTTCTCCCCGTATCCATTGGATCGTTTCCCGTATCCCAGTCTCAAAGTCCGTCACCGGCACAAATCCTGTATCTTCAGTTAACTCACTAATATCCGCACACAAATACATCACCTGATTCGGACTGTAAGGAATCTCCCCGAATCTGACCCGGGCTTTGCATCCTGTAACTTCTTTCATCTTTAAAATATATTCCCGCAGCGGACGTGCCTGCCCGCTGCCCAGGCAGTAGACCCGTCCATGCACCGGATGCTGTCCGATCCGAAACAGCGCGTCCGCCGCATCCCTGCTGTACAAAAAATCCCACATCTGCCCGCCCTCCGTAAATTTTGTCTCTTCCCCGCGCAGCATCCGCCGCAGGCTCCTGCTGACCATGGTCTCCGCCCGGTCATAAGGTCCGTATACGCTGAGCAGCCGCACCCATATATGCTTTAAATCAAGCTGCTCACAGGCTTTCCGGCTCATCTGTCCCGCACACAGCTTGGCCATCCCATACCCGTTTTCCGGAAATGCCGGCGTATCCGGCCGCAGCGTCTGGCCCGGCCTTCCATACTCCGCCTGGGAGCCTGCCCCGACAAACGTCCGGCAGCCAAGGCGCGCCGCCAGTTTCACCGCACCCAGCGTCCCTCTGATATTTTCCACCTGTGCCTTAAGGTCATCCCTGCCTGCCCCGAAAGTCCCACCCCAGGCCAGATGGTAAAATGTCTCACAAGGCCTGTCATCCGGCGGGACAAGCGTATCCAGTTCACATAAATCCGCCTCAACAGCCACTATCCCGGGCCTGTCCAGAATCCGGCTGTTTCTTTCAGAACCCCTGCGGCAGACAGCCAATACCTCACAGCCTTCCCTGACGCATGTTTCCAGCAATGCCATCCCTACCGCACCTGTAACTCCCGTAACCGCAACTCTTTTGCCCCTTATTCTTCTGCCCATCATAAATTTTCCTCCAGGTTCGTTTTCCTTCAGGTTCATTTTCCTCCAGGTTCACATCCGAATCACATAAATCTGGTCATTGCGCACCCTCGCCGTTTCCCGGTATGGCCCTGCCGAAGATTCAAACAGCAGGTACAGCCCCTCCGGCGTCATCAGAATCT